>JAAHGE010000783.1 GCA_010672635.1 Desertifilum sp. SIO1I2
TCATTTGGGCAATTTCCACCTGTTGCTGAATTTGCAGGCGAGGCGAATAATTTGCGACTTGGGCTAATTCCGATTGTTTTTGCTGAAGTTGATTGACTAAAGCTGCGATCGCATCATCAATTCCCCGCAACTCCACCGACACCTGCGCCTTTTCCCTAGCATAGCGACGATGAGCAGAGGCGATCGCCTCCGGGGAATCATCCTCTGGCGTCACCTCATCCACACCGATTTGCTGACGTTCCTGTTGAAGCGCTTGAATTTGGGAACGAATCGCCTCAATCTCAGCTTGTAGCTGCTCAGTCATAGAAAGTTTTTAAAAAAGATATCTTACTTGGAGTTTATCGGTTTTCGGGCCCCCGGCTCAACCCCCTCTAGACCGAGCGATCCCAAAACAGATAAATCTATCCGCCGATTGATTTTGTCAAGTCATTTAACTCTGTTTGGATTTTACTACTGTTTAAAGGAATTGCGATCGCTCTCGGAACAAGCCGATAAACCTTCTCCCACCATCAAGTTTCCGATACAATAATATAAATTCAACCCACAGAATACTCAGTAAATTTGCGTCGATGAGGCGCTTGAAATCCTAAAACAATATCTTCTCGCAAGACTCCCATTTCCATCAAAGCAGCCGCCACATCATCCTCAGTTCCATTTAATTGAATCCAAATCTTTTCATTTTTGATATCAAAATGTAGAACTGGCCCGTAAACCCGCCTTCGATTGTGCCAGCCTACATAAACCAGTTGATAGCGATCGGATTCGGAATCGAAAATTGTTTGAGCTTCCACCCCATCCTCACAGGAACCGCGTTGCGCGTACTCCTTAAGTAATTGTCGCACATATTGGCGGTAGTCATCTAATTTTGCCATCCCACAATCTCCTCTGCTTCACTATTATAAATCAACAAAAACCCCCTCTTACCATTGGATAAGAGAGGGTAAGCAAGCGAGCAAGCGATTACTTAACAGCTTGTTCGGTTAGCTTCGTCAAGACTTGATTAGAGCGTTCTACAAACGCCTTCATTCCTTCAGCATCAAAGCCTTTTTGAGCCATTAATGCCAAGTCATATACATGATGGCAAATCAAATTGGCTAAATCTTCCGAAGGCGAACTTGTAGCACCCTGGATAATACTACCCTGGCTGATTTTTTCCAAGTTTTGAATAAGGGGATGCGCTGTATTTACCAGCAGCGTGTGTTCTTCGGGAAGCTGCACCGAATCTTGTTGCAGCAGCGCGTTCATTTCTCGCAGGCGGCGTAAGAACTCCGGTAATAGAACCATTGCAGGCGGCGTTTCCTGGGGATTTTCCGACTTCAGCGCCTCGGTGCGAATATTCAATTTCGGTTTATTCAGCGCCTTTTGGAAAATCTCCTTAATGGTTTCGCTGCGAGTTTTGTTGGTATTCGGATCGACGATTTCTGAATCCTTCTGTACCAAGCTTTCATCGAGATCCGCATCGACTCGCGAGAACTTCACTTCCGAGTATTCCCGCTCCAAGAAGCTGATAAAGTGAGGATCGATGAACGAGTCCATAAACAGGACTTCTAAGCCTTGGTTTTTGTGCAGTTCAATGTAAGTGGCTTGGGTAACTTCATCGGTGCAATAGAAAACGCGATTCTCGTGGCGTTCCTTGTTACGTTCTAAGTATTCCTTCAGCGTTGTATAGCCGCCGGTTCCCCCTTCTTTGGGGGTGACATCTTGCCAAGCATCCCCAGCTTCGGTTTGTACTTGTACTTCTGGGGTGTCGCTAGAGGTGCTGTTTCCTTGCCAGGTGGTGCGGTAAATTAGAATCTCTTCAACTTGTTGTTTAAATTTGTCGTCGTTGAGACAGCCAAATTTAACAAAGGTGCCCAGATCCTTCCAGCCTTTAATGTATTCTTCGCGATTATCGCGGTACAGTTCCTTGAGGCGATCGCCAACCTTCTTGGCGATAAAATCAGAGATGCGGCGCACGGTGCGATCCATTTGCAGGGCGCTACGCGATACATTCAAGGGGATATCCGGGCTATCAATCACCCCGCGCATGGGTAGCAGGAATTTGGGGATAATCTCCTCGCAATGATCCGAGACAAACACCTGATTGCAGAATAGTTTAATCTGTCCCTTGGTGACATCCACATCCGGGCGCAGTTTGGGGAAATACAGAATCCCATTCAGCAAGAAGGGATAATCGGTATTCAGGTGAATCCACAATAAGGGTTCTTCTTGGAAGGGATAGAGGTAGCGGTAAAACTCTAAA
>JAAHGE010000784.1 GCA_010672635.1 Desertifilum sp. SIO1I2
CGATGAACTGATTTCTATTCCTTCGGATACCCCACCCGATGCGCCAAGCGTGTCTGAGGCAACTCCGGAGTCGGGCGGAAGTGAAAGTCAGATTCCGGTGTTTGATATTCCCGATGAACCCGTTGCCCAAGCCCCTGTACCTGCCCCTCCACGAGTTTCAGAAAGCGCCCCCGCTCCTACTGTAACTGAGTTGCCGGACATTCCAGAAGTCGCCCCATCCGATAGCAGCCCAGGCGAGTCGGCGGCGGTTGCCCGCAGTGCGAGTCCTTCAACGCGATCGCTGCAAGAACCTCCGGCACAAACGGCGACGGCGTTCGATCGCATTCCCCAGGTGGCTGAGGTGAGAAGCTATTTTCAACAGCGGTGGAATCCGCCGGAAAGCTTACCGTCAACGATTGAGTATAGTTTATTGCTAGCCCCGGATGGTTCGATCGAACAGGTGATTCCTCTGGGCGAGACGGCGGCGACGTTTCTCGATCGCACGGAGATGCCGTTACGGGGTGAGGAGTTTGTCTCTCCCATTGCAGGGGGCAGACAACCGAAAATTCGTTTGGTGCTGACGCCGGAAGGTGAGGTGCAGGCGTTTTTGGAAGCGATGAATTAATGCTCGACAAAGAAATAAGGGGCGCTAGCGCCCCTTAAGGGTGAGGAATGAAGCGATTGAAACTTTAGGCGGTTTCTAGAACGACGTTGCTTTCGTGAACCTGAAGGCGATCGCAGGTAAATTGATCCCACAGGACAATTCCACTGGGGGGTTCGTGCTGATAGATTTCTAGCGTTCCTTGGGCGGGCGCTTCAAACATCAAATGCTCTCTAGGAAACACAACCCGTTCAAAGTACCAACTCGGAACATTGGAAATGCGCGCCACTTGGATGCGATTGGTTAAATTGACGTAGCTGCACAAAACACGATTAGCATCGGCGCTTGACAAACTATCCAATGTTTGGGTCATCTTCTCATAATCCTTTTTGACAACTTTTTTGTATTAGTTCCAGCCTAAACCAACTTCCTACTCGATGGCAATGTTAGTGCCTATTTAAAATAAATCCTGTTTGCTATAAACAGTATTTCAGGATTTTTCTGCTCTTCCTCTCTATCCCAGGGAATAAATTATTGTCAAAGGTTTATGCTCGGCTTGCTACTTCATGAAATCTGAATATTTGTTCAAGAAAAACTTTACAGTTTAAGAATGTTGCTAGCGCTACTAAATTGATTGAAAGTTTAATCTAGAATTGCGATCGCGCCACTGCGACGCGGATCGCCAAAACCCGTAAAATCACCAGTTGCTCTACGGCAGACAGTATGCACGCCACCAAAGAACATGTTTTGCTCCTGCCATAAAGAAACTTGTTGGCGATCGCTAAAATGCAGCCTTAACTCATCTTCAGTTAAACGTCCAGATTCTACATCAAATTTATAGTTTTCCCAATGCACTCGCGGGCTGGAAACCGCCATCTCAGCAGGCATCTGAAAATCAATCAAGTTAGAAATAACCTGTAAAATTGCCGTCCGAATGCGATTCGATCCGCCCGAACCTAACACAATTTTCGGGCTATTTTCTGCGATCGCGATCGTTGGCGACATCATTGAAGAAATTCGGACATTTTCTTGCCAGTTGTGGAAGCCAAAAGGATTTAAGTCTTCTTCTCCCAGCATATTATTCATCATCATGCCAGTTTGGGGAATAAAATAACCCGAACCTTCCCCATTAGAAGAGGTGACGCTTGCAGCATTTCCCCACTCATCCATTGCACTAATATGGGTGGTACTCCCTAGTTTATTAACAATTTGACTTAACTGTTGAGCATAGGTCTTTAAATGGTCTAAAGCTAAAAACTTTTCCACAATGTCATCTTGATGCACTTGGGCATTAAACACCTCTTGTCTAGCGGTATTGGTTAAACGCATTACCTCCGCCAAAATCTGAAGATGTTCCGCACTCCCCCAAAGAGTTTGAGATAAATCAAACTGAGAAAGTAATCCCAAAGCAAAAGCAATTAAAGTCCCCCCAGCACTCGGCGGTGGATTTGTCAGCAAGCGATAACCCCGATAATCTAGACACAGAGGCTGACGTTCGATGACTTGATAAGCTTGCAAGTCCTCTAAACAGAGATATCCTCCCAAATGCTGGGGGGACTTTAATTGCTTTTGCTTTGGGATTACTTTCTCAGTTTGATTTATCTCAAACTCTTTGGGGGAGTGCGGAACATCTTCAGATTTTGGCGGAGGTAATGCG
>JAAHGE010000785.1 GCA_010672635.1 Desertifilum sp. SIO1I2
TTAATCGCCCTTTCCTTCCCCGGTTTTCCACCAAGGTGCATATACTTATGATGCTGAACTGCGAGTCTCAACAGACTCTATCCCAAGCATTTTCTTGGCTTTGCCCCGATCTTACCTCCTACTGGCAACTGGCGAAAATCAAGGAGTCCCAAGAGATTGTTCTCAAATCAGGAGAACGTCAGTATCGATTCTTACCAGCCGAAGGGTATGCCCTCACCCATTTTACCGGGCGGTTCACCGTTGCCCAAATCCAACAGCGCACTGCCCAAAAGTTTCCGGGGATTGCTGAAAACTTTGTCTTCGAGTTGTTGCAAAAGCTGGTAAATTTGGGGATTCTTGCCTTAGAGGGGGAGGAAGGGTTAGACATCCTCTCGCCACCGCAAGCCGCAATTCGCCTCAAAGCCTGCGTGCAGTGGATCGAGCATCCTGACGGGTATTGGCTATTACGCAACCCAGAGGATATCACCTTTTTACAATTGAGCGATCGCCATCACCAGATTATCGCCCAGTTAACCCAATTCCCCAAAAGCATCGTTACCCAAAACCTCAATCCTCCCCCCAACGAAATCAACTACCTAATGCACCTCCTAGCCGCCACAGCCATGCTAGAAGGCACTCAACCTCCAAAACCGCCAAAACGCAAATTCACGCCCCTGCAACTGCTATTTTTTAAAGTCCGTCTCTTTAATCCCGATCCGTGGTTAGATCGACACATTCAGGGGCTGCATTGGATTTGGACAATCCCAGTCGCAGCCTTGATGCTAGCTTTCTTCAGTTTATCCGCAGCCATTGGCTTTTCCCAGAAAGCTGAAATTCTGCATACTGGACAACTGCTGTGGAAATACCAAGGTTCTAGCCTAGTCTTATCCTTTGGCTTGCTGGTTGCCCTGGTTGTCACCTTGCACGAACTCGGTCATGCGTTTACCCTAAAGCATTATGGCGGCATCGTTCCCGAAATGGGCTTTTTGTTCATGTTCTTGATGCCTGCGGCTTATACCAATACCACAGATTCCTACTGCTTATCCCGGTTTAAGCGCATTCAAGTCATCGCTGCTGGAATCTTAGTTCAAATTGCGATCGCAGCTTTCGCCTTTTGGCTGTGGGAATTCAGCGCCGAGGGGTTGTGGTTGCATACCGTCAGCTACTTACTCATGGTAGCGGCATTATTCACCATCGCCTTAAACTTGAACCCCCTCGCCAAATTTGACGGTTACTATCTGGCAGTAGCGGTAACGGGGATTAACAACCTGCGATCGCGATCGTTCCGATTTTACCAAAACCTATTCAGCTTCCGACCGATTACCGAGAAAAAGTGCGATCGCCTCATCCTCGCCACCTACGCCCCCTTTAGCTTTCTCTATATTCAAATGGTATTCGGCTTTCTGCTGTACCGAGTAACCGATTGGACATTCACCACCCTGCCCACAACTGCCCTTATAGTCTTCGCAATTTGGGCGATCTACTACTTTACACCCGCCGAATCCTAAACCTTCTGACGCCACCTATTATCCCCCTAACGAGATGACATCTACCACACCCCCCCAGCCCAATAACCTCCGCCCTCCTTTAAAAGTTGTTCCCCCGCAACCCAAAACCCCCGAACCCTCGACGGCTGCAACTTCTCAATCTTCACCCCAATTTACCTTTCCTTTGCGTCGCTACCTGATGATGGGGGGATTATTATGCGGCTTAGGCTTAGTCAGCTTAGTGAATATCTCCAATTCTGTACCGGGAACTGTTGAAGTTGATTCTACCCCCAAATCCCGCGACACGGTTTATATGCAAATTCCCGGTATTATTAAACAGGTTTTAGTTGAACCCAATTCCTTTGTCAAACTAGGCGATCCTTTAGTCAAAATTGAGAGTGACGAACTTACCGGAGAAATTGAAGAACTAGAACTCAGAATAGCCGAAGCCCAAGCGAATGTTTCAAGAATCCAAGAAAGTATAGAACCGTTAAAAGCCGAATTAAATATCGCCAAACTAGATGAATTGGCAACGCGCCAAAAAGCCGAAACTCTGCAAGCCGAACTTCATCAAATCACCAGCGGTAATCCGCCCCCTCGGATTTTGATGATTGAAAGTGAAATTGCAGGTTTACAGACAGAGAAAACTCAATTAGCAGAAAGTTTAGAAGTCGTTCAGGATAAGTTTAATCGATTAGAAGTTGCAGTTAATGCAGGTGCAGCCGCAGTTAATCAACTCGATCAACCCCTACTGGAAAAGCAAA
>JAAHGE010000786.1 GCA_010672635.1 Desertifilum sp. SIO1I2
TGAGACTGTCGCCCGCTTTCTTGGGTGCTTCTAAAGAAAGCGGGCGACAGTCTCTCTGAAGCCGCCAGCAACACGGCTGAAGACTTCGCTGAAGGAACCGAACGCGGTTTTAAAAATCTCAAACAAAATGCTAGCCGAGCCGTTGACGGAATTGGCGATACCGTAGGAGATGCAGCAGATAATGCTAGCGATAGCGTTGAACGCAGCGCTGACAACGTGAAAAAAGCTGCCCAGAAAGCAACTGGCGAAATGAAGACCACTCGCGACTAAGCTTATAAACTACGCTGTATAACATTTACAAGAGCAAGTTAACTCAACTTGCTCTTTTGTAATGCAAGCGGCATCTGAGCTTGTTCGTACCAGCAGTTTAAGGCAATTTGATGTAAGGTGCGCCACGGCAGTTGGTGGGTTTTGGCTAACCGCGCGCAATCTTCATATTCAGGTTGGACGTTGCTGAGGCGATCGCCCATCCAAGCTAGCTTAACCCGGATCGGCCCATATGGCGTTTGTAGGGACTGAATCTCGCGGCGCAGCGCTACCCGTTGTTGCAAACAATGGCGGATACCCAGGGTTGTGGTTTCCCTAAAAATAATGGCTTCGCATTGCGATCGCGCTTCTGGCCAACAAATCACCGTCAGCAATACCCCCAAACGCGATTTTTTCATCGTCACCGGCTGGATAAACACATCCAACGCTCCCGCCGCCAATAATAGATCGAAGACATAGGCGATCGCTTGCGGAGAGAGGTCATCAATTTGCGTTTCTAAAACCGACACCGTTTCAAGTTGCACAGCATCCGCCTCCTCGGCCATTTCCCCCACCCAGAGGCGCAGAATATTGGGAATCGGGAGTTGGCGCGTCCCCGCCCCTAACCCCGTACATTGCAGTGTCATGGCTGGAGGCGAACCAAACTGGCTGGCTAGAGTGACTGCGATCGCCGCCCCCGTCGGCGTCACCAACTCCCGCTCAATCCCATTACTGTAAACCGGAACCTGACGCATTTCCCACAACTTCAGTACCGCCGGAACCGGTACAGGTAAGCGTCCGTGAGCCGCCCAAACCGTTCCTCCACCCGTGGGTAGCGGCGAGCAATACAATGCCTCAATGCCTAACCAATCCAAACCCAAACAAGTCCCCACAATATCTACAATCGCATCGGTCGCCCCCACCTCATGAAAATGAACTTTTTGGGGAGAAATGCCATGCACTGCCCCTTCTGCCTCAGCGAGGTTGCGGAAAATCGCCAAACTCCAGTCTGTCACCCGTTGCGGCAAATCCGCTCCCAAAATCATCTGCTCAATTTCCGGTAAATGTCGAGTGGCGCTATGGGAATGATGTCCTTCCCCAGAAGCCGGATGATGTGCGTGGTGATGTCCTTCCCCAGAAGCCGAGTGATGTGCGTGGTGATGTTCTTCCCCGGAAGCCGAGTGATGTGCGTGGTGATGTTCTTCCCCGGAAGCCGGATGATGTGCGTGGTGATGTTCTTCCCCGGACAGTCTCACCTGAAGCTTCGTCGCCTGTTGACCTTGATGGCGGATGAACTCTGATGCAAGCTGGTACTCTGCGGCGATCCCTAATCGGTTAAGGTTGTCTATGAGGTACTCCAAGGGAACGCCTGCATGGACTAATGCACCTAAGCACATATCTCCAGCAATTCCCGTCGGACAATCTAAATAAGCAACTTTTTTCATAAGTGCCAACCCCCTTGGCAACATCCAAGCTGAAATTTACACACTGTTATGGCTATTTTGTATACGGTTCATCCTACGACTCCTCAAAAACGCACCATTGAAGAAATCCGCGATGCTCTTAGGAATGGCGCAGTAATGCTCTATCCGACAGATACGGTTTATGCCATTGGTTGCGATCTTAATGTTAAGTCAGCGGTGGAACGGGTGCGGCAAATTAAGCAACTCTCTAATGATAAGCCTTTAACTTTTTTGTGTCCGTCGCTCTCTAATGTGGCGAGTTACGCAACGGTTAGCGATCCGGCCTATCGGATCATGAAAAGTTTAATTCCCGGTCCTTATACATTTCTATTGCCAGCAACCAAGCTAGTTCCGCGTATGGTGATGGCTCCTAAACGCAAAACCACGGGGATTCGCGTTCCGGATCATGCGATCTGTCAAGAACTTTTAAATGCTTTGGGAAATCCGATTATTTCTACTTCTGCTCATTTAGTCGGCGATGAAGAGATGGCTCCTGTGCCTCATCAACCGGAGTATACTT
>JAAHGE010000787.1 GCA_010672635.1 Desertifilum sp. SIO1I2
TCCCAAAATGTCGGCCGATCAAAAATACCGCATCACTCATGATGTGTTAATTGCTAGGACAGCCAAGCGAGCTGGGGTGACAGTTGTGACTGATAATATTAAAGATTTTGAGACGATTCAGAGATTTTGTCATGTTCGCCTCATGAGTGGAGATGATTATTTTAGGCTGTAAAGATGCTGACACCAATCGACAATTGGAGCGCGATGGCCCTGAGCTTACGCTACAGTGGGAAAGCATGACTCTTTCTCAGTTGGTATGAACCCTAGCACTTCTTCGGTAAAACAGCGACGCCCAGAGAGTGACTGGAAACTCTTTTTGAGGTTAGCACCCTATGCGCGTCGGAATCAGGGTTTGCTGATTCTCTGCTTTGTGCTGTTGATCCCGCTGTCGCTAGCGGGGGCCGTTCAACCCTTAATTGTCGGTCAAGCGGTATCGCTAATTCGTCAGGAGGAAGTTTGGCCATTTCTTGCCAATTTCAGCGTGGCGAATGGTTTAAATATTCTCTCCGGCTTATTGTTAGTAACAGTTATTATTCGCTTGTTATTTGTTGGGTGGCAGGGATATTTAGTGCAAAAAGTCGGTCAGCAAATGACCGCAGAAATTCGTAACGATTTATTCGATCATGTCACGTCTCTAGCGGTTCGTTTTTTCGATCGCACGCCCGTGGGTAAATTAATTACCCGCTTAACGAGCGATGTGGAAGCCTTGGGAGAAGTATTTTCTACTGGGGCGATTGGGATTATCAACGATATTTTTACCATTGCTGTCATTATCGTCATTATCTTTTTGCGGCAATGGCAATTAGCCAGTTTATTAGTTTTAATGTTATTGCCCGTAACGGCAGTCATTATCTATTTTCAGCAGCAATATCGTAAAGCAAACTATAAAGCGCGGGAAGAACTCTCAGTTCTCAACGCTCAGTTACAGGAAAATATTGTAGGGATTGGTGTCGTTCAACTGTTCCGGCGCGAACGGTTTAATGCAGAACTGTTTCGCAACACGAATAATCAATATATCCGCGAGGTGGATAAAACCATCTTTCACGATTCAGCGGTTTCTGCTACGTTGGAGTGGATTGCGCTATTTGCGATCGCAGTCGTCCTCTGGGCAGGTGGCGTGCTGGTGATGCGCGAGGAACTGAGTTTTGGGATTCTCGCAGAATTTATCTTATTTGCGCCGCGCTTATTTGACCCCCTGCGCCGCTTTGCTGAAAAATTCACCATGCTACAAGCCGGGTTTACCGCGATCGAACGGATTAGCGATATTCTCAACGAACCGATTGAAATCCGCGATTCTGTACACTCAAAAGGACAACTGGCAGAATCTACCGCCCAATCCGGTGAAATTCGCTTTGAACAGGTGTGGTTCGCCTACAAAGACGATGAGTACGTCCTTAAGAATTTAGACTTTACCATCCGTCCGGGGGAAAAGGTGGCACTTGTTGGGCCGACAGGTGCGGGAAAAAGCTCAATTATTCGCCTCTTGTGTCGCCTCTACGAACCCACGAAGGGACGAATTTTAGTGGATGGGATTGATATTCGCGATCTTCCCCAATCGGAACTTCGCCGCCATATCGGGGTGATTTTACAGGATGGGTTTCTGTTTGCAGGGGATGTGAAAACTAATATTTCCCTTGGAGAAACCTATACCTTCAGTCAAATTGAGAAAGCGGCTCAATCGACTAATGTAGCCAGCTTTATTGAAGATTTACCCCAAGGCTACGATACCCGCTTGCGGGAACGAGGAACGAATCTTTCTAGCGGACAAAAGCAGCTATTAGCCTTTGCTCGCGTGGCGATTCGAGAACCTAAAATTCTCGTTTTGGATGAAGCAACGGCAAATTTGGATGTGGGAACGGAGGTGTTAATTCAGTCAGCTTTAGACCAACTTTTAGAAGAGAGAACGGCGATTATTATTGCTCACCGTCTCTCGACTATTCGTAATGTCGATCGGATTTTGGTGTTAAAGCGGGGTGAGTTGATTGAGTCGGGTTCTCACGAGGAATTGTTAACCCAAAATGGGCTTTATGCCAGCTTGTACAATTTACAGGCGTTGGGGGAGGGGAGATAGCGTTCTGGTTGACTGACAAATCTTTTTTGGAGGTTGGGTTGAACACCGTGCAACCCCACATTCCGAGCTAAGGGATCGGGGTTTTGAGAGTTTTGTCAGTCAATTAAGATAGCGTTAGATGGAGTAATAGAGGGGAAAGGTTTTAGCTTCCTTGG
>JAAHGE010000788.1 GCA_010672635.1 Desertifilum sp. SIO1I2
CACAATCTCATCTACACCATTTTCTTTAAAGGTTTTGGCGAGTTCGTTATAACCCGGAACATGGGTAGAAGAGATTGTGTGTATTTCCGTCAATGACACCTTTGTCATGAATGAATGGGCGAAAGACCAACAAGCCCAGAATATTACCTTTCTACCCGACGGTAACGGAGAGTTTACCGAAGGGATGGGAATGCTGGTGGATAAAACAGATTTGGGTTTTGGCAAACGTTCTTGGCGCTATTCCATGCTGGTGAAGGATGGCACGATCGAGAAAATGTTTATTGAACCCAACGAACCGGGCGATCCGTTTAAAGTATCGGATGCCCAAACCATGCTCAACTATATCAATCCTCAAGCGACTCCCCCAAAAATGGTTTCCTTGTTTACCAAGGTGGGATGTCCTTTCTGTGCCAGAGCCAAGGAAATGCTAAAACAGCATCAGTTGGACTACGAAGAAATCGTTTTGGGTGAAGGCATTACCACCCGAACCCTGAAGGCTGTTGCGAATGGTGCTACCGTGCCTCAAGTCTTTATTGATGGCAAGCTGATCGGCGGTTCAGATGCGTTGGCGGCTTATTTAGGGGCACTTTAAGGATTATGCCCTTTCTCGCTGCGTGTTTCCTGGATGGGGGGGCGATCGCGCTCAGGCGCTTCGCTAATACTCGGCTGAGGAAATGTCGCGAGGGGAGGTAGAGGATTGGATTCAGGGGGAGATTGCTCTAAAGCGGCTTCCCCTGTTTGGGGGGCGCGGAATTCCTGGGGCGCAATTTGAGCGTTACTTTCATCCACCGAGTCTAGCAGGATATCGAGAACGCCTTCCTCGTGGGCTTGGGCGATCGCTTGGTGGGTTACGAGTTCGCCAACGTTCAGGATAACGCGATCGCGCCGATCGAGAATCGCCCGCACAACCGGACGCCCCACGGCAGCTTTAATCCGCTTTTGTTGACGCGCCTGTAAATTTTGTTCTTGCCAATCGGTGACAGTATCCACCAATTTATCCCACAGGTTGGAGGCTTGAGTTCTGGCTTGAACTGCTTTTTGGTAAAGGCGATCGCTCTGATTAGCAATGACGGGAGGTTCTGGGGAAGATAAGCCCACAGCAGCGAGGAGTTCGCGTTCTTTCCCGTAAGTGCGGGCGCGTTCGATAGCTCTGGGAGTAATAATTTGCCCTGGAACTGCAATAAATAGACCATTGTCGCTGCGAACTGAATGACGTACTCTCCGCCCTAGGGTATTTTCTAAAGTCTGGAGAGAGTCTGGGAGAGGGGGAGTCGCAGGGGAGGGGGAGGTGGCGGGTATAGGTTGATGGCGTTCTGCCATATATTCCAGCGTTTCTGGGGGAACAAACGCCACATCTTCTCCCAATTTCAAGGTTTGCAGCGCAGGAACGAAGGAACGTCCTGATGCAAGATCGTCAAAGAGTCCGCCGGAAACTTCATACCCTTCAATCTCGCCGCTATGTTCGTTAAAGAAGAAGTCCACGAGTACGCCCAGATAACTCCCATCTGTCGTCATCATTTGGGTGCCGCGCAAGATTTGATTGGTTTTGAGAATGCGATCGATTTCGGGGATTTGGGAAGCGGCGATCGCCAAACTTTTCGATCGCGCGATCGCGGCATCTTTTCCGATGGCTTGAATGCTATGAAAGGGCAAAATTCTAGCATCAGAAAACCACCCTCCCTCATCAATTAAAAAGCCAATTAGTTGATTTTTAACGGGGTCAAAAATTAAGTCTTGAATTCTATCAAATTGTTCGCCAGTATCGTAGGCGATTGCTGGCTTGCCAATTAAATCGCCGCCTTTAAGCATGAGTGATATTCCCATTAATTATTTTATATTTAGTTTGTTGATTAAAGTTATCAATGAAAAGCGCGATCGCCTAGCGGTAGGATTGATAAGCTTCTAGAGAACGACCCGTATTTGGAACAAAGTCTGTCGTTCCCCTATATTCCAAAGTGCCTACTGATAAGAGCGCGAACGCTGGGATTAACCAAAGAAAAAGTTTATTTTTAGGTCGTTTTCCGTAAAGTCTTGCCATTTTGTTCACCTTTGTTATATTGGATAGGAAGAGTTAGAGCGAGCGGTTAACCAAAAAAAGGGTAATATTGCAGTCTTAGATTAAAAATTTAAACACCTAATCTGCTTGAGATTTTTAAACTCAATCTGTCCCCTTAAATGACTTAAAATAGACTGAAATTAAGTTCGGTTTTTAAAGTC
>JAAHGE010000789.1 GCA_010672635.1 Desertifilum sp. SIO1I2
GGAAGAGGGTGGGGGGATAGGCTCACAGGTGTAGGTTGATAACGTAGATGTGAGTGCTTATCAACAGCGGAGGTAGACAAGGAAGATGGTGAAAAATAAGTACCTCACCCCAGTGGTCTTGTATCGTGTCAAAACATCTGCCGAATTTATCGCTGCCTCAAGCAATTGGACTGGCAACATGGAGTTTTGGCATAGCGCTGACCAAATCGAGCCGCTTGACCCAAATCTCAAGATCGATCGCTAGTATCAATCAGGAAAAACTGAACCCAGTACGTCAACGCTTAAAACAATGGTACCAGGAAGCAGAAGCTAAGATAAGAAAGGAGACAAGCGTAGTAGTATCGAGGCGAGCAGTTGTTTTGCACCATTGCTGAAGTGGGTCATCAGTTTACTCCCAGCGGATCAAAAGCAAGTCGCTTTGGTACTGGACGCCACTAGTATTGGTAACAAGTTTACGGTGTTTTCAATCAATGTTTTGCTTGCAGGGTCTGACATCCCAACTCCCTACCTTTTACAAGAACCCTGCTGACTCATAGAGTCGCCGGACAATGGCTGTAATCCGCTGACCGTATTGTAGATCGGCTGCCCAGCGCCCGCTGAGTTGATCGATTAACGGGGCAATACCACGGGTGACAAACCGGAAACGCGGGGCCACCAACTCTTGAACCAGTGGTTCCGTACTGGCGTAAGCCTTCAGTTGTTGAATGTGGGCGCGCACTCCAATGCGGGCGCTAGGGAAAGAGGCACCACCGGGACTTCCACTGACATCGCCTAACCCTGCAAAGTTGTTTTGGCTGGGTCGAATTTCGCCCCCAAAGCGTAAAAATCCGGTTTCGACGCACATCTGCGAGAACGCCACATCATAATTCACCCCTTCAATTGCAGCTTCTTCGCGGTAGAGGCGCGGTAAGTCTGGGAATTGGTTTAAGGCTTGTTCGTTATTGGCTCTGAGGAACATCATTAACTGGACTTCTGAGGTATTGCCATTCCCCATAATTCGGTCAATTTGTCCCGGACAGATGCTCAAATTAGACCGTAAAAGGACGGTGCGAGTAGCGCTATCCCAACTCACTGCAATATTATATTCGCGTAACTCGATCGCTTTGACATAGACAATGCTGCGATAGTTCAGGCGTCGCACGTTGGGATCTTTGGAGAGGTCAATTCCCAGTTGATCGACTAGATCGATCGGAATATAAGAGTTTCCGTTAACAATGATGCCTTTTTCTCCATGCACCCGCCCATTGATACTGATGTTAATGGGAAGATAGGTTTCGTTAGACGGAGGGGTAGGTGTGGGCGTGGGCGTCGGAGTAGGTGTGGGCGTCGGTGCTGGGGTTGAGGGGTTTAAGGCACGACTCCAGGCGGCTAACCCATCGGCGATCCCTAATGCCATATCCCGGCGGCGGTTTTGCAGGAGAAAGCGGTCGTCGGGGTTGGTGAGGAAGCCCACTTCCATCAGTAAGGAAGCTGGAATCACATTACGGCAAAAGGCGAGACTCCCCGGCCCGCTGAGGGTGTCGGGTTTGGCCCCGCGCGAGGGAAGCTGGGGAACTCGTCGCAGCAAGGCCAGTAACATCAGTTCGGCGTGGGCTTTGCGTTCGTCGTTATTGACAATATAGTAAACTGTCGCTCCGCGCACCGCAGGGTTAGAAAAGGCATCGGCATGAATTTCTAGGGCAACATCCCCCCGTCTGTGGCGGCTATTTATCCATTGGGTGGACTGTTGCATACTCAGGTCGTCGGGGACGGATAGGACTTCAAATCCGCGCGATCGCAGTTCTGGCAAAATCAGATCGCGCAATAAAATCATTTCTCTGGCTTCTGTGGTTCCCCCGGCGACTGCACCCGGATCGGTAATCCCATTTTCTAAGCCTCCATGACCTGCTGACAGAAAAATGCGTCCCATCGATATAGATCCTTCCTTTGGTCGTTACCCATAGTCATTTGTCAGATGTTCGGGTTCATTCGTCAAGCCTTTTGTCGGTTGCTTGTGCCGAAAACCCCAGAGAGAAAATGCTAAGATTGGCAACGGCAATGGACGAAACTCACCTATATTTATGGCTTTGAGAACACCGCGACGGGTTTTAGTGACTGGAGGGGCCGGGTTTATTGGCTCTAATTTCGTCCATTATTGGTGCGATCGCTATCCGGAAGATAAGGTTGTGGTGTTAGATGCACTCACCTATGCGGGCAATCGTGCCAATTTAAC
>JAAHGE010000079.1 GCA_010672635.1 Desertifilum sp. SIO1I2
CCGTTGTCTCTTCGGATAATCGTGTTCCTAATCCGCCCGCCAAAATAACAACTTTCATAATGCTTCCTATTGTTCCAAGATAAATTTTTGCTTGATAACACTAAAGCTTATTCGTCCACTTGAGTGGCAGGTAAATGTTACCTGGTCTATAATCGATATGAGATAGACTTGTAGCAACTCTAGGAATTTGAAAAATTAGAACTTCTTGAAGAAAGTCTAACCATTTCCAGGAGTCATTTCCCACCCAAATGTCTAGTGTATAACTGCCCGGCATCAGAATATTAGGATCTACAAGGCAAGTAACCTCTGCTTCTGTTCCATAACCCACCTTAACCAATAATTGATCATCTGTACTGTGAGAAACAAAAACAAAGTTGCCTTTTAAGTCCTTAATAGTTATGGCTATATTTAAAGCCTCAGAGCTTTGATTCCCTCGAACTAATAGCCTGATTTTAAAGGGTTCGTTCCATTTGACAAAGCCTATTTCTTGATCGTTGGCATTTAATATGAAAGCTGCTGCTATGAGTGGATAACCACTAAATTCATGACCGTAAAGCTGCGGGTAATTTCGTTTGAATTCTAAAAGATCAAATTGAGATCTTTTTTCTAAAGATGCATATTTACTAATATAGCTACTAATAACTGTTTCAGTCGATCCTTGTTTTTTAATCTCACCTTGCTCTAAAAGAATAGCTTTATTGCATAGCTGTTCTATCGCCGCCATACTATGGCTAACAAATAAAACAGTTCGTTCGCCTTTTGTAGACAATTCACCCATTTTTCCTAAACATTTTCTTTGAAATTCTACATCCCCTACTGCCAAAACTTCGTCAACTACTAAAATTTCAGGCTCAAGGTGTGCTGCTACCGCAAAAGCAAGGCGTACATACATCCCTGATGAATATCTTTTTACAGGGGTATCTAAAAATTTTTCTACCTCTGCAAAAGCAACAATTTCATCAAATTTTCGATGTATTTCTTCTCGACTCATACCTAAAATAGCACCATTCAAAAATATATTTTCTCGACCCGTAAGCTCAGGATGAAAGCCAGTACCTACTTCTAACAAACTGGCTATTCTACCTTTGATAGAAATACGACCAATTGTTGGTTCAGTGATACGACTTAGGAGTTTGAGTAAAGTAGATTTACCTGCGCCGTTTCGACCAATAATTCCAACACGATCGCCTCTATAAATTTCAAAAGAAATGTTTTTTAAAGCCCAAAAATCTTCTATTAGAGAATTATTTTCTATATCATGAAACTTTGTTTTCGCTGTCGATGTAAGTCCTCTAAATTTGCTTGATATAGATTCCCTGAGAGTTTTATAAGAAGCTTTGCGATGGGCAAGAGTATATCTCTTTCCTACGTTTTCTATCTGAATAATACTGTTAGACATTACAGGTTAATAAAATTAACAACGTCATTAACACAAGCTGCTGAATATAGCAATTAATTGAGTTAAAGTTTGGCTTAATTCTCAAGGAATAAAACTTTAACAAAATTACATTGTAGAGGTGTCAATTAAAGAGCTAAAACAGCAGCTCTACTTTTTTATATTGACCAAAGTTTTATTTTTCATTCTGGGTTAAATCATATCTGCAAAAGTACGTTCTGTCCTCCGAAAATACCAAACTCCGCTTGCACACAAGATCCCAACGAAGAATAACGAGAGAATAAATCCTGGTAGGTAAAGGCTAAATTTATCTCCTAAAATTGCCCAACGAAAACCATCAATTACCCCTACCATTGGATTGAAGGAATATAAAAGTCGCCATCGTTCGGGTACAATTGTGCTGCTAAATCCCACCGGCGAGATGTATAAACCAAACTGGACAATAAAAGGGACAATGTAGCGAAAATCACGATATTTGACGTTTAATGCAGCAAACCACAAGCCACCTCCTAGTGCTGCGGCAAAGGCGATCGCAATAAAAAACGGCAAGGTAATAATCCGCCAATCTGGAATAAAGTTATACCACGCCATCAGCCCTAAAAGAATGATCCCGGAAATCATAAAATCCACAAAACTGACAATCACCGCAGAAGTGGGGACAATCAGCCGGGGAAAGTAGACCTTGGAGATCAAGTTCGCATTACCCAGCAAGCTTTCACTACATGAAGATAGCGCAGTTGCGAATAACTGCCAAGGTAAAAGCGCCGCAAAAACTAAAATCGGGTAAGGGGCCCCTTCGTTCGGCAGGTTGGCTAACTTACCAAAAACGACGCTAAACACGACCATTGTCAGGAAGGGACGAATCAAAGCCCAAGCGACGCCAATAGCCGTTTGCTTATAGCGGACGAGGATATCTCGCCAAGCCAGAAAGTAAAATAACTCGCGGTAGCGCCACAAGTCTTTCCAATACTGCTTTTCGGTTCGACCCGCTTCAATAATCAGTTCGGCTGGAGCTGAGTCATTCATAGGGGACTTCAGGAGACTTTTCAGGATCATAGGATAACTTCATCTCATTATGCAGCTTTGACGCCATATTAAGACGCGTGAAGTTACTTAAAGAAAGTATTTAATTTGCGACTTGCCCAGAAGACCTCTCCTAGCCTGAGAGGAGAATCTGTATGTATCTGGGCTTGAAATCCCTTGTGTATCGACGAACGAGCGGAGCGAGATTTCCCGGTTCCTCCCTGCGTAGAAAGCGCAATTCGGGGGAACACTATAGACAAGCGCGATCGCACAGGGATCGATAACAACGCTACGGCTACAGAACTCAAAATGATTTTGGCGATCCATCGGATCGGGAGTTGAGTCAATGGGAATCGCAACGATTAATCCAGCCACTGGGGAAACCCTGAAGACCTTTGAGGCCTTAACCAACGAGCAACTCGAAGCGAAAGTGGCACTAGCGGCTCGTACCTTCGAGCAGTATCGCCCCCTTCCCTTCGCGCAAAAGGCTCAGTGGTGGTACAAGGCAGCCGACATTTTAGAAGCCGATCGAGAACGCTTTGGGCAACTGATGACCCTAGAAATGGGCAAACCCCTCAAAGCCGCGATCGCAGAAGTGCAAAAATGCGCCCTGGTTTGCCGCTACTATGCCGAAAACGCCCCCACATTTCTGGCGGATGAAATCATCGAAACCGATGCTACCAAAAGCTTTATCCGCTATCAACCCCTAGGAGTCATTCTCGCCGTCATGCCGTGGAACTTCCCCTTTTGGCAAGTCTTCCGGTTTGCGGCTCCAGCGTTGATGGCTGGTAACGTCGGATTGCTTAAACACGCCTCCAACGTTCCCCAATGCGCCCTAGCAATTCAAGACATTTTACGCCAAGCCGGATTCCCGGAAGGAGCCTTTCAAACCCTGCTCATTCCCGCCAACCGGATCGCCGATCTGATGGCCGACGATCGCATCAGCGCCGCCACCCTCACGGGGAGCGAAGCCGCCGGAGCCAGTTTAGCCGCCGCCGCTGGCAAACAAATTAAAAAAACTGTCCTGGAACTGGGCGGTAGCGACCCGTATATTGTCCTAGAGAGTGCCGATCTCGAAACCGCTGTCAGTAACGCCGTCACAGCTCGCACGATCAACAACGGTCAATCTTGCATTGCTGCCAAACGGTTTATCCTCGCTGAGGCGATCGCAGACGAGTTTGAACAACGCCTAATTGAAAAATTTGCCGCCCTCAAAGTCGGCGATCCCATGCAGCCGGATACCGATATTGGCCCCTTAGCCACCCCCGATATCTTGTCTGAACTGGACGAACTCGTCCAAGAAAACCTCCAACAGGGGGCAAAACTCCGCATCGGCGGACAGCCCTTAGATCGACCCGGTAACTACTATCCTCCCACCATCCTCACCCAAATTCCCCCCGGTGCCTCCGCTAACGAAGCCGAATTTTTTGGCCCCGTTGCCCTCCTGTTTCGCGTTCCCAACCTCGATCGCGCCATTGAAATTGCCAACGCCACCCCCTTTGGACTGGGGGCTAGCGCTTGGACGAATGACCCGCAAGAGCGCGATCGCCTGATCTGTGAAATTGAAGCCGGAGCCGTTTTCATCAATGGCATGGTCAAATCCGACCCCCGTCTCCCCTTTGGGGGAATTAAGCGATCCGGTTACGGTCGAGAACTCGGATGTCAAGGAATTCGCGAATTTGTCAACATTAAAACGGTTTGGGTGAAATAAATACACAACTATGAAAACAGGGTATTCTTCTGCGTTCTTATCGATCGGAATTTTTTGTGACAGAGCAATAACCTATGAACACTGCTGAACTTTTAGTCCGCTGTCTAGAAAATGAAGGCGTTCGCTATGTTTTTGGCCTTCCTGGCGAAGAAAACCTCCAAGTCTTAAAAGCCCTCTCCGGGTCTTCCATTCAATTCATCACCGTCCGCCACGAACAAGGCGCTGCCTTTATGGCCGATGTGTATGGTCGGTTGACCGGAAAAGCAGGAGTCTGCTTATCTACATTGGGCCCTGGAGCCACTAACCTGATGACGGGGGTAGCAGATGCCAATTTGGATGGCGCGCCGCTGGTTGCCATTACAGGTCAAGTGGGCACCGATCGGATGCACATTGAATCCCATCAATACCTTGACTTGGTGGCGATGTTTTCCCCTGTCACCAAATGGAATACCCAAATTGTCCGACCGAGCAATACCCCAGAAATTGTTCGCAAAGCCTTTAAAATTGCTCAAAGCGAAAAGCCGGGAGCCGTTCATATTGACTTACCGGAAAATATCGCCGCTATGACTGTGGAAGGCAAACCCCTAGAACGGGATAAACGCGATAAGTCTTTTGCGGCCTATCAAACTATTAATGAAGCAGCCGTTGCGATTTCTAAAGCTAGCCATCCCTTATTACTGGTGGGAAATGGTGCAATTCGTGCCAAAGCCAGCGAGGCATTAACCGAATTTGCCACCCAACTGAATATCCCGGTGGCGAATACCTTTATGGGTAAAGGCGTCATTCCCTACACGCATCCCTTAGCCCTCTGGACAGCAGGTCTTCAGCAGCGCGACTATATTAGCTGTGCCTTTGACCATACCGATTTAGTGATTGCTGTAGGTTATGACTTGATTGAGTTTTCGCCGAAGAAATGGAACCCAGAAGGCAAAATCCCGATTATTCATATTGGCGCTTTACCCGCAGAAATTGATAGCAGCTATATCCCGATCGTGGAAATTGTCGGCGATATTTCTGATTCGCTAACCGAAATTCTCCGCCGTTCCGATCGCCAAGGAAAAGCCCCCGCCTACGCTACGGAGTTACGCAGCGATATTCGCTCTGATTACGAACAGTATGCGACTGATGGAGAGTTCCCCATTAAGCCGCAAAAGTTAATTTACGACTTGCGACAGGTTCTAGGGCCAGAAGATATTTTAATTTCGGATGTGGGGGCGCATAAGATGTGGATTGCGCGCCACTACCACTGCGATCGCCCCAATACTTGTTTAATTTCTAATGGATTTGCGGCGATGGGAATTGCGATTCCCGGCGCGATCGCCGCTAAACTGGTTCACCCCGATCGCAAGGTGATCGCCGCAACCGGAGATGGCGGGTTTATGATGAACTGCCAAGAACTGGAAACCGCGCTGCGGGTAGGGACTGCCTTTGTAACGCTAATCTTTAACGATGGCGGTTATGGTCTGATTGAATGGAAGCAACAAGACCATTACGGCGAATCTGCCTTTATCAAGTTTGGCAATCCCGATTTTGTTAAATTTGCTGAAAGTATGGGCTTAAAAGGATATCGCGTTAACTCAGCCGCCGAACTGATCCCAACCCTCAAGGAAGCTCTCAATCAGGACGTTCCGGCTGTAATTGATTGCCCAGTAGATTACCGCGAAAATTACCTCTTCAGCAAGAAATCAGGTGGCCTCAACTGCGCTATCTAACTAAGTGCTGAGTGCTGAGTGCTAAGTGCTGAGTGGGGAAGAGGATGGGGGGATGGGGAGGTGGGGGGAAAAGAGTGCTGAGTCAGTTCCGTAGCTTGCACACCAAGTAGCGGTGTTCCGAGTGAGAAGAGAGTGCTGAGTTCAAGGAGTTACGACTGCTGAGAAGTATAGGAGTAATTAGGATTAACCCTGAATTCCTCTTCTTCCCCAACCCCCAACTCCCTTCTTCCCCCCATCCTCCTATCCCCCACCTCCCCATCCTCTTCTTCCCCAACTCCCAACTCCCTTCTTCTTAGCGTTGCTCCCAACCGAGGCGCGTCGGCTGTTCGTAGATGCGTTTTAGGGTATTAATATCTCTAGGGGAAATTTCTACGGGGTCTTGAACCTGCGAGAAGTACATGACATCTTTGGGGGAAGGAGAATGACCCCAGATCCCCAATGCATGGCCCAATTCGTGACGAGCGGTTGCTAGGGTATAAATTGCGCTTTGATGGGGACTTAAGTAAATATCGCAGCGATGCATCGGGGTTGCTGGCGATCGCGTATAGAATTCATAGCGGGTTTCTGCGGTTCTCGCCCGCAAAATTTCGCCTGTTGAAGAGAGTCGCAAGGGCGGACGACGATTCCAAATCCGTATATCGGCGTTTTCTGGACTTTCTACGAGGTTTAAGGGTAAATAAGGGTTCCAGTCTATTACAGCCCGTTCAACCGCCTTCTGCCAAGTCTGAGCGCGTTCTGAAGAGTCTTTAGGGACTTCTATGTAAACGGTAATGGGTAATGTTGACCACACCAAATAGCCCAGCGGAGTGGATTCAATCTCCTCGAAATAATCGCCACTGCGATCGCGCCACTGAGCCAGGGTTGGGGGTAATGGATGGACTTGAGGTGGAGGGAAGGCTGGGGTGGCGATCGCCAAAACTGACCCCAAAAACAGTAGGAGAATAGAGGCGATCGCCCACCGTCTCCAGGGTTTAACTCGCCAACCAACCCGCACTTAAAATCACCGTTAAGCCCATAAAGATCGCCGTCAATACCCAAGTCGTTCGATTGAGGGTAGTTTCTGCACTTTTGGCAGAGGTAAACAATTGGGCTTGTCCGCCAATTCCCCCAAGTCCATCGCCTTTGGGACTATGGAGCAAAACCAGCACAATTAAACCAATCGCCGATAAACCCCAAATTCCTTGTAAAACGTTATTCAGCATTGTTACAGTCTCAACGTTAACCCAAGAGCCAAATCCCTATCTTAGCGCGATAGACGCACGGGAGAGCGATTTTGCCGGACTTCGTAGGCAGGCGCGCCAATCAGCGATCGCCCTGTCATTTCCGGCGGTTGAGGAAGCTTGAGGATTTCTAAGATCGTCGGCGCAATATCGGCTAGGCGTCCGTCAGATTTGAGATTGACTGAGGCCCCATGTCCGGGAATTTTTAAGCCTTCCCCTTCCACCAGAATAAAGGGAACGGGGTTGGTCGTATGTGCCGTCCAAGGATTACCTTCCGCGTCATTCATCAATTCCGCATTGCCATGATCGGCCAAAATTAAGGCAGTTCCGCCCGCTTTGAGGATGCTTTCAATCAGACGCCCCAAACACTCATCGACGGTTTCAATCGCAGTGACGGTTGCCTGTAGATTGCCGGTATGTCCCACCATATCAGGGTTGGCGTAGTTAATCACCACCAGCGAATAAACCTGTTCTGAGATGGCGGCGATCGCCACTTCTGTCACCTCAGCGGCAGACATTTCCGGGGCTTTGTCGTAGGTGGCTACCATTGGACTGGGAATCAGGTGGCGATCCTCGCCTGCAAAGGGTTCTTCTAAACCCCCATTGAAAAAGTAGGTGACGTGGGCGTACTTTTCGGTTTCAGCGGTGCGAAACTGGCGCAAACCGCGCTGGGCAAGGACTTCCCCTAGGATATTACTGAGGTTTTGCGGTTCAAAAGCGACCAATACGGGTAAGGTGGAGTCGTATTGGGTAAAGGTGACAAAGCTGAGGGGTTGAATTTGCGATCGCTCAAAATCCGCAAACGCTGGATCGACAAACGCTTGAGTCAGTTGTCGCGCCCGATCTGGCCGAAAGTTAAAAAAGATGACGCCATCATTGGGTTCAATGGCCCCTTCAGCGATTCGCACGGGAACCACAAATTCGTCGGTGACGCCTTCAGCATAGGAGGCTTCCATCACCTCTGTCGGGGTGCGTCCGTCGCCGCTTCCGGTTTGAGTCATCACCTCGTAGGCTTGTCTGACCCGATCCCAGCGGCGATCGCGATCCATTGCATAATAGCGACCGCTGATGGTGACAATTTGGCCGACCCCTATAAGAGCGATCGCCTCTTCAATTTTCTTCAGGCTACCAATCCCATCGGTTGGATAGGTATCGCGTCCATCGGTAATGGCATGGATGCACACCTGAGCAATATCTTGTTGTTTGGCAAAGCTTAATAACCCCAGGAGATGGTCGAGATGGGAATGCACGCCTCCTTCCGAACATAAGCCCACCAAATGCAATTTGCCTCCGCTAGCGCGAACTTCTTGGCAAACTTTCAGCAGGGCTAGGTTCTCCTGAATTGAGCCATCTTCAAACGCATCGGTAATCCGCATCAGTTCTTGTTTCACAACTCGGCCTGCCCCTAAATTCATGTGACCGACTTCCGAGTTGCCCATTTGTCCCTCTGGCAGTCCCACTGCTTTTCCAGAGGTTGAGATTAAAGTTTTGGGATACGCTTCCCACAGGCTGTTCATGACGGGCGTCTTAGCAGCAGCAATGGCATTTCCATCTGTGGCTTCGCGATAACCCCAGCCATCTAAAATGACTAGCACCACAGGAGAGACAGGTGCTTGTGCCATACTGATTTCACCCTTATGTCGTGTATTTTCTCCGCCAATCATACCATCGACCTATACTAACCCGTTAACAAACCTACAAATTTGTGAAAATCGCCTCAAGATTAGGTTTCCTCACAATACTGTGTTGAACTCGTCAATCAAGAGATAATGTGAAATAACTTCTTATTTTCCCGGAATGCCTGAAAGCGTACCAAACGCAACTTTATTTTGTAATGAGCGATCGAGCAAAGTTGGATCGAGGAACTATGAGCTTATCAATCAAGCAATTAATGGTTTATCTCTGTTTGCTGACCATCGGCGGTGGGGCTGGCTTGCTCGGTAGTCGATCGGGAATCTTCCCACAGCGCGATCGCTCTTCCGCTGTTCCGAGCGTGATGGAACCTCTAATTTCCCATCAAGCTGACACTCCGAGTCGAAACGCCAACTCTAACTTTATTGCCGAGGCAGTAGAACATGTGGGGCCTGCTGTGGTGCGAATCGACGCGACGCGCCGCGTCAGCGCTCAATTACCCGATGCTTTGCGATCGCCCTTACTCAGGCGCTTCTTTGGGGACGAAACCCCCGTACCCAGAGAGCGGGTGGAACGCGGAACCGGATCGGGTTTAATTTTGAGCAACACTGGAGAAATTATAACGAACGCGCACGTTGTTGATGGGGCAGATTTTGTCGATGTGACGCTCAAAGATGGGCGAACCTTTGAAGGTCGCGTCATTGGTACCGACCCTGTTACCGATATTGCCGCGATTAAAATTAATGCTCAAGAGTTGCCAACCGTTCGGTTAGGAAGCTCTAACAATCTCGCGCCCGGACAATGGGCGATCGCGATCGGCAATCCTTTAGGTTTAGATAATACAGTTACGGCGGGCATCATCAGCGCCATTGGGCGATCGAGTTCCCAAGTGGGAGTTCCCGACAAGCGGGTGCGCTTCATTCAAACCGATGCTGCCATTAATCCGGGCAACTCTGGCGGCCCCTTGCTCAACGATCGCGGTGAAGTCATCGGGATCAATACCGCGATTCGGGCGGATGCTCAAGGCTTAGGCTTTGCGATCCCCATCGAAACCGCTCAACGCATCGTCAGTCAACTGTTTGTCAAGGGACAAGTAGAACATCCCTTTCTGGGCATTCAAATGATTGAACTGACTCCCTCCATGCGCCAACAAGCGAATCAAGAAGGCGAGTTTAACTTTCCCATCGTTGCCGAACGCGGTGTCTTAATTGTGAGCGTCTTAGACAATTCCCCGGCTGCCCGCAGCGGACTCAACCCTGGCGATGTCATCCAAAGCATTGATGGGACTCCCGTCAAGGAAGCCACTGAAGTCCAAGAAATTGTGGAGGCGAGTTCAGTGGGATCGGTACTCAACGTTGAGGTCGATCGGAATGGACAGCGGATGAGCATCCCAGTCCGCCCAGGTCCTTTACCCAGAAATTAGAGGGAAGGGCCGTCTAAACGTTCTTCTAACTCCATGCGCTGTTCCATGCGGCGCAAAAAATATCCAGTCATCATGGCTGAAGCCAGCAAGCCTGCTAAATTCTCGCGATCCGTCACAATTTGCACATTGAAATGATCGGATGGCAACATCCCTACCAGTCCGTGAACGTTCTGGGAAATAATTTGTTTGATTTCTGGACTCGCCGAACGAGCCACCCGCGCTAGTAGTTCGGGACTTTGGTGTTTCAGGTATGTCAGCAACTGATTGACTTGCTCTTCACCTTCATTGGCACCGAAAAAATCTGTGCTGTCCGGAGGAAAAACCATGAGAAATCTCAGTCTGTATGAGTCTACATCCTCCATTGTGACATTTGTTTTCTTCCCTGTACTGCTCTAAGCGCTGAATTCCCTCGCAGGGAAGGACATTTCTAAGCCGAATCTGCCGATAGGTCTGGCTCTCCCACCTCTGTGACGGTAGGCGAAGCGATCGCTCGCTTCAGGGGGTGAGGGAGTTGATCGAGTTGAAAATATTGATGAAACTTGTCGGTGACATGCAACCAGTAGGAACGCCCATCGGCTTGTCGTCGCCGCCGCACAAAGCCTAACTGCACCAATTCGCCGACATGCTGGTAGGCTCCGCTTCCCCGGAGGTTGACTAACTCGGTTTGGCTGATCGAACCGCTCAGAGCGATCGCTGCCAGCGTCCGCAGCGCTCCTACCCCTAACTCAGCCGGAACCAAATTATAAATCAACTCTTGATAGGATTCGCGCAGTTGCAAGCTATAGCCTTGAGGCGTTTCCAGCACTTCCAAGGCGCTGTCGCGATGGGCATAATCAGCCATCAATTCTATTAAAGCATCCTCCACCGCTTCGCGATCGCACTGGGCAAACTCTGCAAGTTCCCCCGTCGAAAGCGGCTGACCTTTTAAATACAAAATTGCTTCAAGTTTTGTTGCTAACCGAGACATAACGATCCACTTTACTAATCGAGTTGGCGTCCTGTGAGTTCCACAAAAATATCTTCTAGGTTAGAAGGACGCACCATTAGCCCCGTCTTGTCGGGTTGGGCTTCTAAATAGGTATTGGCTTCTGTCAGCGTTGGGAAAAATAGATATTCCCAGCGATCCCCCACCTGTTTCATCACCAGACCTTCCCCATGTTTTTGCCGAAATTGGGAAAGCGTGCCAAGTTCAATGAGTTTACCACCATCCACGATCCCAATGCGATCGCACAAAAATTCCACCTCATCCATATAATGGGTGGTTAACAGCATCGTCATCCCCTGTTTATTGAGATCGAGAATAATTTCCCACAGGCGGCGGCGCGTTTGCGGATCGAGTCCTACCGTTGGCTCATCTAAAAATAAAATTTGCGGCTGGTGCAACAGTGCCCTGGCAATTTGCAAGCGCCGCTTCATTCCGCCCGAAAGCGTTTTTACCAGGGAATCTTGACGATCGGCCAACTCTACATACTCTAGCCATTGCTGAATCTGCGATCGCCGTTGGGATCGGGAAAGATGGTGCAAGCGGGCATGGAACTCCATATTTTCCCAAACCGTTAAATCCATATCCACGCTGGTTTGCTGCAACACCACCCCAATGTGTTGCTTCACCCGATGGGCTTCGCGGACGACATCATACCCCGCCACTGTAATTTTGCCTTGACTAGAGCGAGTCAAGGTAGTCAGCATCCGAATTGTCGTAGATTTGCCCGCCCCATTGGGTCCTAATAAACCAAACATCTCTCCAGAAGCAATCTCAAAGGAGAGATGATTCACAACTGGCACCTGATTAAACGATTTACAAACGTCTTCTAAAACAACAGCGGCACCCATAAACACGATTTCACATCATTTTTAACCGATGTTAGCATTTTGACCTATCTCCATTCGCTGTCTTCGAGTGCCTGCTGGACTAAAGTTTTCGTATCCAAATTTTCCATTTCCTCCAAGGTTTGCCAACCCGGTACCCACAGGGAGCGATCCTGAAGCTGTTGAGCATTCATCCAGAAACACACCTGGGGATCGCATGAGGCTTGCATCTGGGCAAATACCCATCTGCCTTCGTTTTTGCGATTTTTAACCTGAAAATGCCGCCAGCCCCAAGTCTTTTGTTGGGCAGTCCATTTAGAACCCACCAGAAAGGGAAATTTTTGTTTCTTTGCCATCATCTTTAAAGAGTCTTGGATTTAGCGCGATCGCTCAATAAGTAAGCCGCCACTCCCCCGCCAATAAAACCAAACAGGTGGCCTTCCCAAGAAATCCCCGGAACCGTGGGTAAAACGCCCCACAACAGGCTGCCATAGAAAAAGCCAACGACGACGGATAAAAATATCGTGACAAAGCTGCGCTCAAAATAACCCCGTAAGAGGAGAAAGCCCAAGTAGCCAAAGATGACGCCACTCGCACCAATGTGAAAACCGGGCGAACCGAATAACCAGACGCCCAAACCGCTAATCAGCAAAGTAAA
>JAAHGE010000790.1 GCA_010672635.1 Desertifilum sp. SIO1I2
GAAATGTTTATTCCGAGCGCCGAAGAGATTAACGAAAAAATCAGTGAAGGCATGAGCAAAAAAGGCGAATTTGCCCCCCTGCCTGAAGAAGTTACCGCGAAAATCAACGAAGGTCTAAAGAAGCGAGACATGTTTATGCCCTCAGCTGAAGAAATCGTTGAAAAAATCAGCGAAAAAATGAAAGCCATAACCGAACAAGACTAAGCCTCCCTATCCAAATCCACCTGCTGAACCCTCTATGAACAGTGAACTTTCACTTCCATTGAAATCATTAATTGCCTTCACTCATCCGTTGTTCATGCTGGTTGCTTTGCTCGCTACAGGCTATGCGCTGTACTTAGGGGTTTTAGTCAGAAAAACCCGCAACGCCGACGCCGAAACTCGCAAGAAAAATATCAAAGCCAAATACAACCAGCGTCACTTTGCGATCGGCTCAATTCTACTCGCCGTTTGGGTTGTCGGCGCAGTTGCAGGGATGGCTTCTACCTATACGCTTTACCATAAATTGTTTGTGAGTTCTCACCTCATTTTTGGTCTAGGCACCATCTGTTTAGCGGCGATCGCAGTTGCCTTAGTGCCGTTGATGCAACAGGGTAAAGAATGGGCTAGAATTATCCATATTTTGTGTACCAGCGCCGTCGTTTTCTGTTTTGTCACCCAAACCATTACGGGTTTTCAAATTGTCCAGAAGATGGTAGGCGAGTTGTATCAATAGAAGCTGGCAATTCAGAAAATTCAACCCTGGCGGCTGCGTGGCTGGTATCCCAACTTAATGTCGGCAGGGTTCTCCCGTTCTCCCTTTGGTTAACGGGTGGGGAATACCGACTGAGAACAAAGCGAAGCAACAATTTAGCTAGGTTTATCGGGTCTAAGAAGACGTTTGCAATAGTCTTGAATCACCTGAGAAGCTCCCGTCATAGCCGTAAGGCTATAACGGTGAGAGAACGTCACATTTTGGGTCACGAAATGGTAGCGCGACCGCCTTTTGCCCCTCGTCGGGCCTGGAGGCGAGGGAAATCGCTTTCATCATAGATTTCCCCAACCAATTCTTCCAACAGGTCTTCTAGCGTCACCAGTCCCACCGTTCCCCCATATTCATCCACCACGATCGCAATATGCCAGCGTTGCTGTAACATTTCCTTGAGTAGATCGGCCAGGCGCTTGGTTTCCGGGACATAAATGGGAGGGTCCATTACCTCAATCACCCCTCCACTGCTGCCTCCTTCGCTCTGTAGTAGGGCGAGTTGCTGTAAAGCCCGCTTGAGGTTGACGACGCCCACAATTTGGTCTTTAGACTCTTCCTGTACTGGAATGCGAGAATAGCCCGTTTCTAGGCATAAATTCACTAAGTCTTGCAAGCTAGCTTCGTGGGAAATCGTCCGCATATCAATGCGCGGTTTAACCACATCTCTAGCCGTTAAGCGATCCAACATTAGGGCTTTATTGAGGAGTTGATGGCGCTGGAAGTCTAGTTTGCCTTTCCCCCCCAAGATTTCAATCATTAACTCGAGGTCATCAAGAGACTCTCCTTCTTGAGAGACATTTCCTTGAAAGAGGCGAATGGCAGTTTGGGCAATTTTTTCAAGAAAGTAAATAATTCCAAAAAACGAAAGAAAGCGGGACAGCCAAAAGATGGGGCGTACCACGAGGGTAAAAATGGGCATGACATTGTTGATGGCTAAGGATTTCGGCGTAATTTCGCCAAAAATCAGCACCAAGAATGTCACTACCGCAGTCGCAACCCCAAGTCCCGCATTCCCCAACCAAATAGCAAAAAGGTTGCTGGTGAGAATTGCTGAAAAGTTGTTGACCAGGTTGTTGCCAACCAGTAGGGTTGTAATAAAGCGCGATCGCTTTTCCAGGACAAGCCGAAAAATTCCGCTTGGATCGCCCTGATCGCGAATCAGCGATCGCAACTTCAAATTATCCATTGCTGTAATCGCCGTTTCTGACCCAGAGAACAGGGCAGAGAGAAACAGCATTGCAGCTAAAACCACCGCATCTAGACCGATACTTCCTAAAATTGCACCACTCTCAGAGGTGGTCAAAAGATATACAGGAGTTGGCAAAACAATCACAGTTTACAGTTGCAGGCGCGCGCCAGGTACACCGATAAGCGATTCATTATAAATCTTATTGGCTTCGGTTGGTTCTTGGCATCCTCCTGGAGCATTTGTCTACAAAAAAAGGCTGCGATCAGCCTTGTAAGCA
>JAAHGE010000791.1 GCA_010672635.1 Desertifilum sp. SIO1I2
TCAAAGTGTACTTACACTTTGAGAGTATCGAACTCTCCTCGCCAGACCCCAGAGATCGGTTGAAGGCTTTGGATGCGATCGAAGCGAAAACAGCGATTATGGGCAATTTCGGGCAAATCGGGGTTATCTGCCAGAGCATCCGCTGTTTCTTCGCACCAGACTTGTAAATAGAAGCGCTTTTCATAAAACCGTACATCTGCATAACGGACGGTAAACGTTAAGTCTTGCCCCTGCGAGTTCAGGTACTGCATCCGAAACGGCTGGCGGTTGGCGATCAGTTCGTCTGTTTGCGATCGCCAATTTTGTACTGACTGATTTTGCTGTTGTAGGAGGGCTTGGCGCAGAGGGGCTTCGAGATCGCCTTGCTTGAGTAAAAGTGTATTGATGATATCGGCTTCTTCAATTTGTCCAGCATCAATCAACAGTTTAGTAGCTCTGCGTAAGGCTTTCACCTCCCTTTCATTCAGGGTCAGAGCTTCGCGCCCCAGGTGGAGTTCCTGTTGAGCGATCGCCACCACTAACCCCGATGGACTGGGGCTTTTTCCCCACAAGATCCCAAAGCGCTCGGCAATCTCTTCAAGTCGCTCTTTGGTTCCGGGCGGAACTGAAAGTGTAAGTGCTTCTTTTTTTCTGGGCATTTACAAAATGTACTTGCAATTTAGAATCAATATGCTATTCTATATTTATTGTAAATGCGAACGAGAACGGAAACGCGATCGCGCCTCTCCCGTTTTCTGGAAGAGTCCCCTTCCATACTGATGTCATAGTGGTAATTACTAAAGTTCAACCTACCTAATGCCATTTATTCTTTTCGGCTTCTTAACAGGTTGATGTTAGCTGATACACGCAGAATGAATATGTCTAACTACAAAATCACGCTTAAACCTGTCTATTCTCGTCCTGCTAGTACGCTTCCCACGGGAGTCACTTTACCTTCAGATTGGTCTTCTTTAGCATGGCATCAAGCGAAAACCTATGAAGCTCTACAAGATCCAAGTATTGATGTCATTTTTAATACTGCCCTTACGGGAGATGGTAAGAGTCTGGCTGCATACTTGGCTGCAATGACTCAGCGGACTTATACTTTAGCAACCTATCCAACTAACGAATTAGGGCGAGATCAAGAAAAACAAGCACAAGGTTACAAAGCTAAGTTTAAACCACAACACGATCCCCAAATTTATCGTTTGAACGCAGCAGTATTAGAAGAATTTATTGCCACGAATAAAATACCATCTAAACTAGAAGGCCTGATTAACCGGGCTGACAACTCTGAAATTTTACTCACGAACCCAGATATTTTTCATTACATCCATGACTTTCGTTACCTGCGACGTAACAAAGCAGGAAAAGGAGATAACTCCGATCGACTCTTTCAAAAAATTGATAATAATTACAATTTGTTTATCTTTGATGAATTTCATGTCTTTTCTTCACCTCAAATTACTAATATCTTGAACGCTATTTTACTCATTAAGCATACAACTCCAGGTAAAAAATTCCTGTTTTTATCGGCTACTCCTAACGAGTTATTACAAGAGTTTTTAAGTAATATTGGCTTAAGATATAATGTTATCGATCCAGTCAGTCAAGAAGCTTACAAATTTACAAATGAAGAAGGTTGGCGACAAATAAACTTTCCTGTGGATCTCATTTTTCCTAAAAACTTGGAGCCTAGCCTATCCTCTAACTATAGCTGGATTGTTGAAAGCGCTGAAACAATTATTTTACGGTTTTTTCAAGAAAACACAGAGAGTAAGGGGGCAATTATTTTAAATTCAATTGCGGCTGTGAAAAAGTTGTTACCTAAATTTCAAGAACTCTTTGCACCCTTGGGCTTAAAAGTTAGAGAGAATACAGGCTTAACAGGTGAAACAGAAAAATCTAAATCGGTGGAAGAAGCAGATTTATTGCTAGGTACTTCTACTATTGATGTTGGAGTAGACTTTAAAATTAATTTTTTAGTATTTGAAGCCGCAGATGCAGGTAATTTTATTCAACGCTTTGGAAGGTTAGGTAGACATGGAGGATTTGATACCTATCAAGCGTATGCACTTTTGCCCAACTTTATTGTAGAGCGTTTGTTTGAGGTCGATAAACATCCACTACAAAACGGCGATATTTGCGATCGCATTACTTTTTCTAACATCATTCGCGCTCATTATGGTTATATCAACGAGTTTAAGCAATATCCCAAGCGATGGGGAGA
>JAAHGE010000792.1 GCA_010672635.1 Desertifilum sp. SIO1I2
CTCAGCGGCGCTGCTGCTCAATGCTTGTGTTGCTGAAAACTACAACAAAGGCCGATAGACGTGCAGATTTCTGTGCGGTTGCTTGGTTGGCGCGAAATATTTAAGCTACACCTAGCTAAATATTTTCCAGCCTTCAGAGAGATGGATGAATCACCCTTCACTGAGGAGCAATGGCGATCGCTGTTAACCGAATATCGGTTATGTATTCCCGATGAGATCGGCAATGCAGTACGACGAGTAGCAGAAGAATGTTTTTATCAACAGCAACAAGAGGGGAAAGCAGATCGACCCTTAGAAGTTAGCTTCGAGCAATTGTTGGCACAACGCCAAGCGTTCGCGCCCGCATTGATTCGTTCAGAAGGACCAATGTTAGAAATTCGTAATAATGCAACTTATGCCAAACCCGTCAGTAGCCCCGATACATCGAGGTTTGCTAGACCGAAAATGGAATTGTTTGGAGCCGACTATTGACCTGCCCAACTCGATCCAACACAAACATTGACTTCAACAGGAATAGGAGACAGCAAGGGAACGGCAGCATCGATCATGGCTTGTTGCAGTTGGCGAGCCACCGTATCGGCAAGGTCCGAGCGAACCTCCAGTACGATCTCGTCATGGACTGCAATCAATAGTTTCACACAATCGGGATTCAGGCAGGGCAATAGATTCACTAGGGCTTGTTTGGTTATATCTGCACTAGTCCCTTGTACCGGGAAGTTGAGCCATTCATTGAACTTCGGTTGTTCTTGCCAGCGTCGCACCCGACCTAACAGGGTAGGGGCGTGTTTCACCCGATCTGTGTATAGCCGTCGCTTCAGGCGTTGATGCCACAGGCGTACTCCTTTAAACAACTTGAAGTAGCGTTTGTGGAGGTGTAGTGCTTGAGCATTGGTAAGGATGATGCCGTATTTAAGCTGGGCTTCAATTTGGAGCCGGACTGCACTCATACCGTAGATCAAGCCAAAGTTGATGGCTTTTCCCAGCCGACGTTCTTCTTCTGTCACCAGGGAGACAGGTTTATCCATGAGCAGCGCTGCTGTCAGGCGATGTACGTCCTGAGCGGTACGATACGCCTTGACCAGTAAAGGGTCCTTGGTTATTTTGGCAATGATGCGGAGTTCGATTTGGGAGTAATCGGCTTTGATTAAGACAAATCCATCAGGTGCAGTAAAGCAGCGTCGAATGAGGTCTTGGTGGGGGATCGTTTGTAGTGCTGGATTGCGGCAGCTAAACCGACCGCTTCTAGCGCCAATTTGAAAGATTTGGGGGTGTAACCTTTGGGTTAACCGATGGCGATGTTTGGGCAGTCCGTTAAGGATATCTAGCACTTTAGATACCCGCCGCCATTCCAACAATGCGGGTAAGGCGGGGTGGCGCTCGACCACTTTAATGATGCTGCGTTGATCGGTCGATTTTAACTCTAAGCCAGCACGAGCCAATGCTCTCTGAACTTGCTGGCTCGAATTTAGGTTGATGCCATATTGTAGAGTCGGGTTTTGTTCTGGCCATAGGGCCATCTGTACGGAGCGGTCAATCAAGAGCGAGGAGTGGAATTTGTTGCTAGCTTCTTGCTTCTGCTTTTCTAAAGTTGTACAAGCGTTCTGCCATCGGGTTGGGTCAAGGTACATCCCGTTCAATTCCATACTTGCGGTTGCTGGAATGCAATCAAATTCAAGTTGGGCGATCGCCCATAAGCGAGCGTGTCCCAAGCGCTCGCGTAGCACTTCAGATAAAGCCAGGGAATATGCAGCATCCCAGGCGGCGTATTGAAGTTGTTCTAAACTGAGTTGGGGTTGGCTAAAGTTACTGCACTGCTGGCTTTTATCCAAGTTGACCTTTAATAATCGTTTGACCAAGTAGCCTAAGTCAGATTTGTTGGGGATGCCCTTTCTTAAGACTTGGTAAGCCAGTTGGGTATCGAAAAAGGGTCGAGCTAAGGGCAAATTCGCGACCTTCAACATTTGCCAATCAAACTTCAGGTTATGACCAACTTTGAGGATTGAAGGGAGGATCAATAAGTCAGCTAAGGGTTTCCAATTGGTCATTTGCCATAGGTCAATAACCAGGGTTGGTTGGTTCGGGGTGGCAAGCTGCACTAACCGGATGCGGTCGCTCTTGGGATCGAGTCCGGTGGTTTCGACATCAACACCTAATACAGCGGACTCAGTTAAGCGGTGTTGGTGATGGGCGAACTGGGCGTCACTGGTA
>JAAHGE010000793.1 GCA_010672635.1 Desertifilum sp. SIO1I2
TCCTAATCATCGTTCGCATCAAAGCCCCCTTGGAAACCTGTAAGGAACGCGTCCTCGCGAGAAATTCTTCAGTTCATATCCCAGTTTCCGATACGCGACTCGCTGAAATTAACCAACGCGCCCTACAAGTCGATTTACCCTGGGATTTAGAAATTGACAATTCTGAATTCCAAGCCGAAAATACCATTATTAACGCTTTCCAAGACCTACTTCCCAAAAATCTTAATGACACCCTTTGTTGAAGAAGATGAATTGTCCTCCTCTTAAGCGCATTCTGTTTGTCGAAGACGATCCGGATATTCAAACTGTTGCGAGTCTTGGCTTAAAAGCAGTGGGCGGGTTTACAGTGCAAATTTGTTCTTCAGGGAAAGAAGCCGTAGAAACCGCCCCAAAATTCGATCCCGATCTGATTTTATTAGATGTGATGATGCCGGGAATGGATGGAATTTCCACCCTAAAAGCCTTGCGCCAACTCCCGGAAACCAGCGAGACGCCCATTATCTTTTTAACGGCGAAGGTGCAAACCCATGAAGTCCTCTCCTATAAGCAGTTGGGCGTTCTGGATACGATCGCCAAACCCTTCGATCCGATGACGCTTTCCACGATTATTCAGCAAATGTGGCAAGCGTATCATAACAGTTAGGTTAATCGCTGTAGGGGGGCGATCGCCGGATCGAGAATTTTGCGTCCCCCTCCCGAAAACTCAACTGCGATGGACATCTTGGTTCCGGAACTGAAAATATGGGTGACGTTACCGACACCAAAGGTAGTATGCAAAACGCGATCGCCTACTTGCCAATTTTGGGGCGTGTTGGCGCTAGGGCGTTTGCGGGTTTTTGCACCTGGGGCTTTTGCAGTCTCGGCGGAGGGAACCGTTGTAAACCGCTTGGAGGGTACAGAATTACTGAGTAAGTCTGTTGGGAGTTCGGCTAGAAATTGAGAAGAAACAGCAGGTTCTCGCGTAGCCCACAGGCGGCGCGATCGCGCATGGGTTAAGAATAGCTGTTCTTGGGCGCGGGTGATCCCCACATAACACAAGCGTCTCTCTTCTTCTAAGGAGGCGGGATCGTCAATGCTGCGGAAGTTGGGAAAAAGACCTTGTTCTAACCCCACTAGGAAGACGACGGGAAACTCTAGACCCTTAGCCGAATGCAATGTCATCAGGGAAACAGACTCTTGACCTTCTTGCAGGTTATCTAAATCTGAAGAAAGAGAAGCACTGGCCAAAAAGTCTTCTAGGGTGGAGTCTAGATTCTCTTCTTCAAACTGTAAAATGGCGTTAAATAGCTCAAAGACGTTTTGCAAACGGTTTTCGGCTTCATCAGTTCCTTGGCTTTTCAGGTCTTGGATATAGCCAGACTCTTCCATAATCGCTTGGGCAATTTCGGAGGCTTTGCGATCGCGCCAATGGTCTTTAAACTTGCTCATCAGTTGGGTAAACTTCAGTACCGCTTTCGCCGAACGACCGGCTAAGGTTTGTACTGAGGTTTCATCCGCCAGCATTTCCCACAGGGGAACCCCCAGTTCTGAGGCGGCGTTAACCAGGTTATCGATGGTGGCTTTGCCAATTCCGCGTCGAGGGGTGTTAATGGTACGCAGCAAACTCACCGTATCCGCAGGATTGACAAGAGAGCGTAGATATGCTATAGCGTCTTTAACTTCTTTGCGGTCGTAGAATTTCAATCCCCCAACCACATGATAGGGAATATTTGACCGGACTAAGATTTCTTCTAAAGGTCGAGATTGAGCATTGGTTCGATACAGAATGGCAAAATCTCCCCAATTTTCCGCTTCAGTATTGCGTTGCAACTGGCGAATTTGTTGAACGACAAACTCAGCTTCATCTTGCTCGTCATCGGCTTGGTAATAATAGATAGGCGAACCCGGATCGCGCGTGGGTTTAAGAATTTTATCGATTCGTTCTGTATTCTTTTCAATCAGATGATTTGCGGCTTGCAGGATATTTTCTCGCGAGCGATAATTTTCCTCCAATTTAACCATTGTGCGCGTATCATCATCCGGCAAACCATCGCCAAAGTCGCCTTGAAAGTCCATCAAAATGGTAAAATCAGCCATGCGGAAAGAATAAATGGACTGATCCGCATCGCCAACCACAAAAATAGAGCGATTTTGCCAATCTTTAAAGGCGCTAGACTCAACTCCCCCCGTCACCAATAGACGGATTAAATCATATTA
>JAAHGE010000794.1 GCA_010672635.1 Desertifilum sp. SIO1I2
ATCGATGGCGAGGACGAGCGAGCGATCGATGACACCGCGATAGAGCCGCCCACATTAGGCTACACAGAGAGCGATCTGCTTGCTCAACCGTTCCTCAATTTTGTGCATCCAGAGGATCGCGAATCAACGCTAGAGGCGGTGGCGCAGCTAGCCAAGGGTCAAAAAGTGATTGACTTTGAAAATCGCTATCTCTGCAAGGATGGAACCTATAAGTGGTTGGCTTGGCGTACCACCCCCTTACCTTCAGAACAACTCCTCTATGCTGTTGCTCGCGATATTACCAGCTTTAAAGAAGCGATCGCTAAACGAGAAGCCGCCGAAGCCGCCTTGCAAGAAAGCAAAGCCGAACTGGAAGGGCGCGTCAGCGAACGGACGCAAGCGCTTCAATGTTCGGAAGCCAAACATCGCAAACTGGCTCGCCGCGAATCTCTGTTAAACCGACTCACAAGCGCGATTCGCAATTCCTTGAATCTCGATACCATTTTGCAAACGGCGGTGGAGGAAATTCGCTCTCTACTGCAAATTAGCAGTTGCACCTTTATCTGGTACCATCCCGGCGAGGCAGAAAATCTGGCGTATTGGGAGGTGGTGAAAGAAGCTCGCACCCCCGATACTGCCAGTTTACTCGGACGCTATGATGCCATTGCGATCGCCTCCCTAACCCAACAACTCACCGCCAAACAGATCGTCCGCCTAGATGCCGTTCAAGAGACGAGCGATCGCACCCAGCATCATTTCTTTCAGAGTTTAGGGTTCGCTTCAGTCCTGGTCTTACCCATTGAAACCCATTCTGGCGCGATTGGCGTGGTCAGTTGCACCCACAATCAACAAAATCGCCCTTGGGATGAGGATGAGGTGGAATTGTTGCAGATGGTGCGCGATACGTTAGCGATCGCCATTAACCAAGCCGAACTCTATTTAAAAACCCTAGAAGCCTCTCAGCAGGCGCAAGCACAAACTCAACAACTAGCTCAAACGCTCCACGAACTGCAACAAGCTCAGACGCAACTGATCCAAAGCGAGAAAATGTCCTCCCTGGGACAATTGGTGGCTGGGGTCGCGCACGAAATTAATAACCCCGTTAACTTTATCTATGGCAACCTGATTCATGCCTCTGAGTATATTGAGGATTTGCTCAGGCTGGTGCAACTCTACGAAAAACACGAACCAACGGCTCCTCCAGAAATTGAAGCTTGCCAACAAGAAATCGATTTTGACTTTTTGCGGGAAGACTTACCCAAGTTGCTGGATTCTATGCGGCTGGGAACCACTCGCATTCGGGAGATTGTTTTAAGTTTGCGGAACTTCTCTCGCTTGGATGAAGCGGAAATGAAGGTGGTCGATCTGCATCAAGGGATTGAAAGCACGTTGATGATCTTGCAGCATCGTCTCAAAGCGAAAGGCCAGTATCCGGGTATCGAAATTATCAAGTCCTATGGCGATCTTCCCCCGGTTGAATGCTATCCGGGTCAGTTGAACCAAGTGTTTATGAATATTTTGGCTAATGCGATTGATGCTCTAGAAGAATGCTACGCCCAATGGGAGGTGGTTGAGGCGAGTCGCTATGTTCCTACCCTTTGGATTCAAACGGCGATCGATGAATCCCAGCAAGCGATCGTTTCCATCCGAGATAATGGGCCGGGTATTACTCCGGAGGTTCAGCAATACCTTTTCGATCCTTTCTTTACCACGAAGTCGATCGGTGCCGGAACAGGTTTAGGACTGTCTATTAGCTATCAGATTATTGTTGAAAAACATGGCGGTCAGTTGCAGTGTCTGTCTCAACCCGGTCGAGGGGCTGAGTTTCGCGTTTCTATTCCCTTACATCCTCAAGCAGCCATTCCTGCGGGAACTGCGGGTTCTGCCTCTCAAGTTGCAACAGCCTCGTGATTGTACTGAATTATTATTGGAATTGATGATAAATTTCCGTAAATTCCCCCAAGACTTTACGCAAGTTTTTGTGAAGTTCTGAGCTGTTTCTCGTCCTTTTTTAAAGAAATTAAGGGCACATTGTTGAATGTAATAAACTTAATATTTAGCAGCTTGACTCGCGCTCAAAATCGCGCCATGATTGAGAAAAGGCTCGTTTTACTTCCATCAGGGGCAATTCCGTAAGACCGTATATTTTGACAAATTGGCGTTATCTTTCTCACCTATTCTTTGTACAGTAAAACAGTCTTTCCTCGAT
>JAAHGE010000795.1 GCA_010672635.1 Desertifilum sp. SIO1I2
TCTTCTTCAGAACTCGATCTGAATGCCTTGGTTGCTACCCTCGATAAATTACATCAACAGCAACAAACGATCGAGCAATCCATCGCCCCCATCAAACATCAAATCGATCTCTTAAGCGAACAATTTAAAAAACGTCCCGAACTGAGTCAAATTGAAAGCTTAACCAGCGTTATTATCGATTTACAACAGTTCATCAACCAACTGCCCCAATGGGGAAACCTCCAACAGCGACAACTGATTGAATTACAAGAGAAAGTGGATAGCGCCCTTGCACAATTAGAGCAAAAAATGGCTGCAATTCCGTCCCAAGTTGAAGTCGCTTTGCACGATCGTTTCGACAGTTCCGATCAAAGCTGAGACGGAGTATCGGGAGCCACTTCAATCCCCCCCATCCGCTGAACAGTCTGTTGATCGGTAATTAAGTCGCTGAGTTCGTTAACTTCCACGCCAATATCTTGGCACGCTCTTTTTAACTCTTGCTTAAAAGTGTTGAAATCGCCTCCATAGCCGCATAGCTGGGTAGCGGTTTCAATTCCTTGTTTGGCATTGGCTTTCGCACAATCAATCAACTCAGTTCCTTTCAGGGGTTGGGATGCAGACATAATTACCTATATTTTAAATTTCCAAAAGGGTTAATCTTAATAGAAAACAATCGTGATTTTTGCTAGAACAACTCAACAACAAGAGCAGGTTTAGTTAAAGCCCTGGGCGATCGCGCTCTTGTTGGAGGAGATTGTACGAACAAAAATGCGCCAATTCCATCCCCCTAGAGAAAGAAACCCAAAATCCTCAACTCAACCAATATTTATAGGCGGAATACGCCAGCGTCACCACTCCAATGACAATTGCGGACTCATCGACTTCAAATAGGGGGTGATGCAGGGGCGGGTTCGCTCGGTCTTTATATCCCACCCCTAGCCGGAACATCGTACCGGGGGCGTGTTCGAGAAACAGAGAAAAATCTTCCGCGCCTAAAGAGGGTTCCGGGAGAATCTGAACGCGATCGCTCCCCCAGGCCTCTCGCGCCGCTTCCTCCACCAGTTGAGTCAATTGCGGGTCATTTTGCACCGAAGGAACGCCTCGACGATAGTTCAGTTCGTAACGAGCGCCATAGGTTTGGCAAACATTCGCCACAATCTTTTCAATCCAACTGGGCAAATTCGCGCTGGTTTCAGGATGCAGCGATCGCACCGTTCCCACCAAGCGAACGCGATCGGCAATCACATTAGAAGCTCGTCCCCCCGTAATCTGACCGATCGTTAACACCACCGGACGCAAGGGATTCTGGGTGCGGCTAATCGCCTGCTGCAAGCTCGTAATCACTTGGGCGGCGATCCAAATCGCGTCAATCGCTTCGTGGGGTCGAGCGCCATGACCGGATTCGCCTAAAATCACAATCTCTAGCTCATCTGCGGCTGCCGTTAGCGCCCCGTAACGGACTCCAATACTTCCGGCGGGAATGGAGGGAAATACATGAACCCCTAAAATTGCATTGACATTTTCCATTGCCGCATCCTGCACCATCCAGCTTGCACCTTGAGCAATTTCCTCAGCCGGTTGAAACAAAAAGCGTACTGTGCCCGGTAAACTCTCCCCCAATTGCGATAAAACCATTGCAGTTCCCAGACCCACCGTGGTGTGTACGTCATGACCGCAAGCGTGCATAATTCCAGTTTGGCGCGAGGCAAAATCCAAAACGGCCTGCTCTGTAATGGGCAAAGCATCCATATCGGTACGGATGGCGAGGAGACGGCGATCGCTACCACTGCTTTTTAGTTCGCCAATCACCCCAGTTTTGCCCACTGCCTCTTCAACGTGCAAACCCACGGAAGAGAGAACTCCGGCCACATAGGCCGCCGTTTGGTATTCCTGACCGCTCAGTTCGGGGTGGGCATGAATGTGACGGCGAATTTCAATCAGACGGGGGGCTAATTCAGCAGCGATATCTTTGATGCGATCGAGCATAGGGGAAGATTTATAAAGTTTAACTATTTGAGGGGGTTTGGGAGAGCTATAAGTCCCAGGCTGTAATCGAAGAATTCAGCGTTGGGATGCTTCGACAAGCTCAGCAACAACATGGACTCCCCCACGCTGATTTTATCCGGTCAATCCCGGTCAAATCTGCAACAGATGTAAGTTTTCAGAGGCGAAACCCCGTAAGGGAAGAACTAGG
>JAAHGE010000796.1 GCA_010672635.1 Desertifilum sp. SIO1I2
TCCGATGTTTGTGAAGTTATAGCAACCGCCAAAGCAGTTAGGATATCTATGAATATAAGAATGTCTTTACCCAAATCTTGTTATCGGGTTTGATATGGCGAATTGGAAATTTACAAAAAAGGGTAGGATTATTAATTAGTGTATGTTAGAACCGATCGCGATCGCAGCTTTAGGTAAGGTGATTACACCCATTTTAATCCCATTAGCTGCTAAAGCGGGTCAATTTCTATTTGAACAGACTAAACCTCTGACGGAAAGACTGCAAAACGATAGGCAATGTCAGGATATTTTGCTGGAATACTTGAAAGCAAAGGAAAAAAGAGATAAAGAGTTAACTTATTTAAATTTATCTCAACAAGAACGCGCTCAAGAATTAAAAGGACAGGAACTTAGAGATAAGCGAGAATTAAGTGCTTTACAGCGAGAGTTGATGCGGGAGTTGCAGGCGAAGGAAATTGAGATTAAGCTGACAGAGATTCAGACAGTTTGGGATAAGGATACTTGGTTTTCTCAACTGAGTCGTCAGGAAACCGAACAGATTTTATTACAACACCAGCAACACCTGTTAGTTTTGGTTGCACCGCCAGAAATGAGTGCAGATTGTCCGGCGTCTTTTCGGAATAACTTAAAAAGCGAATTGCGAAATATCGGTAGCTTTATCGGGGGAGATTATTCGTTTGACGATGAAGTTTATAGAGTAAAATTTTATAGCGATTATTTTCACAAACCTGTTTCAGATATTGATGTCGAACGATTGCATCGAATTCTGTCTCCCATTCCTACGATTGTTCTGTACTGCGATATTAATGATTATGCGGTGATGTTCCGTGCGGGAATTTGGGGATTGGGGAATCGCCATGTCGCTTTATTTGCGACTCAACCTTGGAATTGGGAAAAAACCTATCAATCTTTATTAGAAGCTGAATATACTGAGATTGAATCTCTCCGGTTTATTCGTCAACTGATTGTTAGTATCCACCAGCTTTTAGCAGCATTTTGGATGGATGCTTATTTTTTGACAATTGACGCTGGCTATCAGCCTCGGCTTGGGAAGTTGAAGCAGGAGTTTGCAGATAAAGGGTTAGCAGAGGAGTGGATTCAACCCTATATTGAGAATCTGACTAAACTGCAACAACAACAATTAGAACGAGAACAGCAATACATCCAGAATTATAGAGAAATAACCTTACACAAAGAAGTTTGGGTTGTCCCAAATCTGCTTTTTTTTCAGACCTTACAGTCTTTGGAAGATAGAGAAGCAATTCTAGGGATTGCATTTGCACCAGAGGGAAGGCTGTACGCGGGTAGTCTTCAGGGAGGGATAACGTTATGGAATGGGTTAACCGGGGAAAAATTGGGTTATTGGCAATTTCAAAAAGCCGGGATTTTTGCACTTGCTGTCAGTCCCGATTTTCAGGTTATGGCGGTGGCGAGAAAGAATAAAACGATTGACCTGATTCACCTCCAGACTCAACAAGTTATCAGAATATTAAAAGGACATACTCACGAACTGCGTTCGGTGGCGTTCAGTCCGGATGGGAAGCAGCTAGTTAGCGGGAGTTTGGATAAGACGGTCAAAATTTGGGATGTGGAAACAGGACAAGCAATGGCGACTCTACGAGAGGCTGAGTCGATGATTTTAGCTGTGGCGTTTAGTCCTGATGGCGAAGTGATTGCGGGTGGGGGGAGAGGAAAAACGATTGTTCTGTGGAATGCGAAGAATGGCCGGGTGATTCACCGTTTATTGGGTCATGATGATTATGTGCGATCGCTCTCGTTTAGTCCAGATGGAACGCGACTCGCTAGCGGGAGTTGGGATAAGACGATTAAGCTTTGGAATGTCAGTACAGGCGCGGAAATCGCCACCCTCAAAGGTCATGCGGATGCAGTCGTATCGGTGGGTTTTCATCCTGATGGTCAGATTTTAGCCAGCGGGGGAAAAGACCGCCAGGTGAAACTCTGGAACGTTGCAACTTCAGAAGCGCGTTTAATGTTCAATGAATGTACTGATACGGTGGCTGCTGTCGCCTTTAGTGCAGATGGGTTAACCTTAGCCGCCGGATGTCACGATGGCAAAATTCAATTTTGGCGGGGAGAGGATAATTTAAAGGAGTGGTAGCATTGAACGACCCTTGGGGTGTAGAGTTCCATAATTTAAGTCTCACCCCAAGA
>JAAHGE010000797.1 GCA_010672635.1 Desertifilum sp. SIO1I2
TAGGACGCTACCCAGAGGCTTTACTCAGCTACGATCGCGCGATTACAGCTTATCCCGATTTCTTCGATCCGTGGTTGAATCGCGGTAATATTCTGATGGCGCTCAAGGAGTACCAAGAGGCGATCGCTTCTTACGATCGCGCGATCGCTCTGCAAATCGACCGAATCGAACCTTGGCTAGCCAAAGCTAACCTGTTAACCTACATTCGATCTTACGAAGCGGCGATCGCCATGTGGGATAAGGTCTTATCCATGCAACCCGATCATGCGGTGGGTTGGACCAGGCGAGGGGGATGTTTATTCTATCTCGAACGCTACCCAGAAGCCGTAGAGTCCTGCGACAAAGCTTTAAACATTGAATCGTCCAATGAAGAAGCCATGTCTTTTCGCAGCAAGTCCCTCGTCAAAATTAGCGCCCGCAAGGCTGAAGAAACGCCAGAATAAAGTCACGGGCCCAGAGTAAGCTGATAACTAGCACCTTCTTGTCGGACTTTAGTGGCGAACCTCCCTCAATCGTGTTTTTTTATAAATTCTCGCCAATTTTTGCCCTAGGGTGAGCCACACTAGCGCTTACACCTCAGCGTGCAGACTAAGTTGTGAGATTGACAAAAGCATGGCACTAATTTTTGGGACTCCTGGAAACGATCTCCTAACCGGTATCCCTGCTGATGATGAAATCTTTGGACTCAGTGGCGACGATACCCTCTTCGGTCAAGCCGGAAATGATACGCTACTAGGCAATCAGGGAAATGATTTTCTGTTTGGTGGTGTAGGGAATGACCTATTGTGGGGAGGAAAGGGAGACGATCGCATTTTTGGGAGTCGCGGTAACGACACCCTTCATGGAAATCAAGGAAACGACAGCATTAACGGGAACGATGGCGATGATGTCGTCTACGGGGGAAAAGGAAACGATACCCTGCGCGGGGGTAAAGGGAACGATCGCCTATTTGGGGATGATGGAGAGGATTATCTCTACGGCGACTTAGGAAGCGATACCCTCACGGGTGGATTAGGTCGAGATGTATTTGCGATCGCAACGCGTAGTGGTGGTTCTAGTTTAGCCGATGCGGATGTGATTGCTGATTTTACCCTGGGCGAAGACCGAATTTTCTTGCAGGACGGTCTGAGATTTCAGGACTTGCAAATGACTGCGGGGACTAATAATAGTGCAGTTTTGCGCGATGCGGCTTCGGGTCATTTTATCGCAATTCTTCTGGGCGTTAATCCCACCCTCCTCAGCGAACAGAACTTTTTTGGCGATGCGCCATCCCCGACACCGAGTCCTTCCCCCTCTCCGGTTATTCCTCCCGTTCGCCCTCCCATTCCCAGCCCCACGCCAACACCTCCCCCGAATACGTTAGTCAATGGTATTGCGAGTGGGGATACCACGCAGACTTCTACCGTTCTGTGGACGCGCAGCTTGCAAACAGGCAGCGTTACGTTTGAGTATAGTACCGATCCTAGCTTTAGCGCGATCGCCGGAACTCGCAGCGCCACCATCACCGATCCGCAAGCCCCCGTTAAGGCTGAAATCACGGGACTTACCCCCGGTACCCAATACTACTATCGCGTCACCGATGCTGCTGGCGATACAGCCATTGGACAATTCCGTACGCCCGCCGAATTAGGGTTTAGTCGAGGCTTGCGGTTTGGGGTTTCGGGAGATTTACAAGGCGAACTTGCGCCGTTTGTATCTATTCGCAATGCGCCCGATCGCAATTTGGATTTCTTTGTCCAAATGGGCGATATGGTGGAAATGGATAGCGAATCACCCGCATTACCGGGCGTTACCCAAGCGAAGACGCTAGCAGAGTTTCGCACCAAGCAAGCAGAAATCTACTCAGAACGCTTCGGTTTGAATCCTTGGGTCAATTTACGCGCCACCACTAGCGTTTACGCCACTTGGGACGATCACGAACTGACAAACGATTTTGCAGGCGGCGCAACGCCAGCCAATTCACCCCAAAAACAAGATATCTTCCGCAACGACCCCAATGCAACGGCACCGTTTGTCAATGAAACGCAGGTATTTTTAGAGGCGTTACAAGCGTTTCAAGAGTATTTCCCCGTTGAAGATCGATCCTATGGGAATACCGGCGATCCGCGCACGGCGAATAAGCAAGAACTCTATCGCTATCAGACCTTTGGGAGTGATGCGGCGA
>JAAHGE010000798.1 GCA_010672635.1 Desertifilum sp. SIO1I2
CATTACTAATTATCAAACCTTACCTATATTTCTAAGTTATGGCGAAATTTTATTCAGAACTAACAGACGAACTTCAGCAATTTATTAGCGAACAAAAGCTCTTTTTTACCGCAACTGCGCCGACACAAGGACGAATCAATCTGTCTCCGAAAGGAATGGATACCTTTTGCTGTATCGATCGCCAAACAGTAGCTTATCTCGACTTAACGGGAAGTGGTAACGAAACCGCCGCCCATTTAATTGAAAATGGCAGAATTACCCTAATGTTCTGTAGTTTCACCGACCAACCTTTAATTTTACGTCTTTACGGTCAGGGTAAAGCTATCCGCCCCAGAGATGAGGCTTGGGAAGAACTTTCTGCCCATTTTGGTTCCTTTCCGGGCAAGCGCCAGATTATGCTAGTTCATGTGGAAACTGCTCAAACTTCCTGCGGTTATGGCGTTCCGCTGTATGAATTTCAACAGGAACGTCCAACCCTGAAAACTTGGGCAAAAAATAAGGGCGAAGAAGGCATCCTCAACTACTGGCGGGAAAAGAACCAAACCACCATAGATGGGTTGCCAACTTATATTTTAGAAACTACAGAACCCGCAGAACGCTAGGAATGCGTTCTACCGCTTTGAGGTTCCGAATTTCCTCAAGGGCTTGGCGGAAATTGCCTTCGCGAGATTGGTGAGTCACCACCACAATTTCAGCAAAGCCATCTTGGAAACCAATTTGCACCACCGATTCTAAACTGACTTGATGGTTGCCAAAACTGGTACCCAAATGTCCAATCACGCCAGGTTCGTCGTTACACAAGAAGCGGGCATAAAATCGAGTATTGAGTTCTGCCATCGGCGCGATCGCGCAATAATGTTGATGCGAACAACTTAACAACGGGTGAGGAACATCCACCTTCTGCTGATTGAACTGTTGCGCCTCAATTTCCTCCACCTTAAGGATCGCCGCAATACTCATAATATCGGAAACCACTGCACTCGCCGTTGGTCCAGCGCCCGCTCCGCGTCCGTAGAACATCACTTGTCCCACAGGGTCTCCTTCAACCAAAATTGCATTGTAAACGCCATTAATGCTCGCCAGAGGGTGGTCTTTGGGGACTAATGTGGGATGAACCCTCAGTTGCAGCAAATCGGGATTATCGGTAGGAGATTCGCGACGAGCGATCGCCAATAGCTTAATCGTAAAGCCCAATCGATCCGCATAGGTAATATCGGCTGCACTCACCTGGCGAATTCCCTCACAGTAGACATCCTCTAGCTTCACCCGTCCCCCAAACGCCAGAGACGCCAAAATTGCTAGCTTATCCGCCGCATCCAACCCATCGACATCCGCCGTCGGATCGGCTTCTGCATACCCCAGACGTTGCGCGTCAGCCAGCACCTCAGCAAAATCGGCCCCTTCCGCCTGCATCCGCGTCAAAATATAATTCGTGGTACCATTCACAATCCCCATCACCGACTGAATGCGGTTTACCACCAACGCCTGTTTCAGCGGTTGAATAACAGGAATACCACCCCCCACCGCCGCCTCTAGCATCACATAGACGCCTGCTTCATTTGCTGCCGTAAAGATTTCATCCCCGTAGCGAGAAATCACAGCCTTATTCGCCGTGACAACGTGCTTTTTATGGTGAATCGCCTTGAGAATCAGCGATCGCGCTGGCTCCAATCCCCCCATCAACTCCACTACAATATCGATATCGGGGTCAGTTGCGATCGCCTCTAAATCCGTTGTTAACGCTGCACTGGGTAAATTAACGGTTCGCGGTTTAGTCGTATCGCGTACGCCAACCCGATAAATTTCAATCTCCTGCAACAAAGGATTTCTCCCCGTCGGATCGAGCAAAATTTCGGCCGTTCCCGTACCCACAGTGCCTAAACCGAGCAAACCAATCTTAAAACCCACGATTTTTCGTCCGTAGAAACGCTAAACATTAACCCAAACCTCATTTTACTGGGAATTGGGGGAAGTGAGTTCCGAGTTCCGAGTTCCGAGTTCCGAGTGGGAGAAGAGTGCTGAGTGTAAAGTACTGTTGCGTGGTTCTTTGGTGTATGGCAGTGTGCTGAGTTGATAATTATCAAGTCTTCCTATCTTTTCTTCCCCCTAACTCCTAACTCCTAACTCCCAACTCCCTTCTTCCCCCCATCTCCCCATCC
>JAAHGE010000799.1 GCA_010672635.1 Desertifilum sp. SIO1I2
CCTTGGCTCCAAACGTGTTTCAGTCCCGTTGCCGGGATTCATGTCGCTGCAAGGCTGCCCCAAGAATGAAACAGGGCTATCATTTAAATCGTTTCAGTCCCGTTGCCGGGATTCATGTCGCTGCAAGAAGCCAAGCAGCAATCTTACTAGAGTATTACCGAACGGTTTCAGTCCCGTTGCCGGGATTCATGTCGCTGCAAGTGGAAAGATCTCTCGCCCCTGCCGAGCGAATTTAAGTTTCAGTCCCGTTGCCGGGATTCATGTCGCTGCAAGATTGGGCGATTCCGACAGGTGAGCGATCCGCCCTATGTTTCAGTCCCGTTGCCGGGATTCATGTCGCTGCAAGCCAACCGCGTTGATAGTCTCGGTCGGCCCGTTACCAGTGTTTCAGTCCCGTTGCCGGGATTCATGTCGCTGCAAGTCTTCGGCGTGTTCGGTGAGTCCGCCGATAATGCCAGTGTTTCAGTCCCGTTGCCGGGATTCATGTCGCTGCAAGCAGAGCGCTCGCTGCAACAATGACGCCCTTGGCTCCAAACGTGTTTCAGTCCCGTTGCCGGGATTCATGTCGCTGCAAGGCTGCCCCAAGAATGAAACAGGGCTATCATTTAAATCGTTTCAGTCCCGTTGCCGGGATTCATGTCGCTGCAAGTTTCGATGCCTGCTCTCGACGGGGCGAACTTCATGCGTTTCAGTCCCGTTGCCGGGATTCATGTCGCTGCAAGCTAATAGCAGCCACAGCCACAACGGAAACAATAACGTTTCAGTCCCGTTGCCGGGATTCATGTCGCTGCAAGGCCGCAGCCTGTATTGCCCATTCTACATGGAATCTATAGCCACTTTTCGCAAAGCTCCCTAAAGGGGTACTTTTTTGAAGTCAAAATGGCATCTATGTCCCAAATTGAGCCGAGGAAAAATCCTTAAAACTATTTTATTTTCTAGGTTCTAGCTATTTTCGCGAACCCACCCAGGTTTTTGCCCTTGCTTCGGTTTGCGAAAAATCTTACTCCACCATCATAAGATAATCGCCTCCGGTTGGCGAGGTTTTTCTGAGCCATAGGCGATCGTCCGCCTCAGTGCCCCAGCATCAAGAATATAAATGCGAATTGAATCCTCCTTCGGTTTAATCAGCTTCTCAAGTTGGGTTTGCAGTTTAGCAAACTGCACTGCTGTTAAGAAACATTCAAACACACTATACTGCGTCCACTGTCCATAGCCAGTAAGTAGCTTATGCAAACGAGTTCTACGTTTGTTGGCAGCTTTGGTATCAGGCAGATCGTAGATGATCAGGTAAAAGAGAGTGGTCATGGGGAGGTTAGCGGAGGATGAGGGGTTTGTAGGGGATGTTTTCCTGGAGGTGACGTGCTAGCAGCCTTGCCTGGAGTTCGATTGCGCGGCGATAGGTGCAGCGGTAGCCAAAAACCGGGTGAGTAAATTCGGTTCCCATCTTGCGCTCAAACGCTTGCAAAAAACGCTTGCGTCCATTCTCAGATAGCCGATAGGCTCCCAAACTTTCCTGAAAATCCTGGGGTTGAATCTCCCGATTATTCAACGCCGACAGCACCACATTATCAGCAACCAGAGGACGAAACTCCTCCATCAAATCTAGCACCAGTGCAGGCTGCCCTCGGCTCACCTCATGGAGATAACCAATATATGGGTCAAGCCCTGCCAGATGCGCCCCAGCCGTTACCTGCCCTCGCAGTATCCCATAGGAAAAACTGAGTAACGAATTAACTGGATCGGTCGGAGGACGACGATTGCGACCTGAAAATGTCCACTGCTTGCCTACCATAGCCTGCCAGCAAGCGAAATATTCACGAGCAGCCAGTCCTTCTGTACCTCGTACTTGATCTATGGTGGTGTGAGCATCCACCTGTTTTTTCCTAAGTTTCAGCGGATTGTCACGCTGGCTATGTTTATACAGTACCGTGTATTGATTTTGAATCTTGCCTGTTACGATCGCCTTGACTAGAGCCAAGCGTCGCTCATCATTGCAGTAAGCCCCATACTGGGCCAGCCGCAACCCGCCTGAACCGCCAGCGCCGCAGGTTCCGGCGGGAATCATAGCCGGTGCCGTTCCAGGTTTGTTTGATAAAATCGGTTCTGATGGCGGCGTGACAGACTGAGGCGCGGGTTTAAAGGTAGACCAACT
>JAAHGE010000008.1 GCA_010672635.1 Desertifilum sp. SIO1I2
TAAGTTTCATCGATCTTTACAAATTTGGGAGCACTACAGAGTCCAAAGTGGCTCTACACTAAAAGCTCTCCTTAACTATAGTCAACCCTTTTTCAGAGTTTTCTAATCCCTTTCAGACTATTTGCGGATTGCAGAACAAACGCAAAATGCTAGATCGTTGTTTAAGTTGCTGCGATCGCTCTCAACATCCTCAGAGCGATCGCCTATCCTGTCAACTCCTCGCTAAACGAATCGCGGGGGCATAAAATAGCGAACGAAAATTAGCTTGGCGTTCTGTTCGGGATTCTGGGGCATCATCCCACAGAGACTCGTAATAGAAGAACGATACACCCAAATTGCGATCGCGGGCAGCCCGGACTTTATTTTGTACCAGATACATCGGAACCGGGCGATTTCTTAACCCTGTCAGCACGCCAACGCCTGTGGGAATCTTCCTCTGGGCTTCTTGGATTTCCGGGCGCATCAACTGATCGATAAAACTAGATATATCCGGGCGGTAAACCTGCACAATCAACTCATCAACAATCCCCTGACGCACCCACGCCAGCCAATCTTGCAAATAGGTATTGTACGCCGTCACATAGGGATTGGGAGAAACCGAGAAAATTGCATTCGGCTTGCGTTGCTTCACCGCCTGGTTGAGTTTCGTCATAAACTCGGTGATTTTATTCGCCCGCCAGCGCACCCACTCCGGATCTTGGGGATTTGCAGGCGCATCTTTCTTCGTTTCCTGCTTATACAGCGCCAAGGTGTAAGCATCATACCCAAACTCATTGGGTAAGCTGGTGTGATCGTCAAATTGCACCCCATCCACGTTGTACTTGCTGACGGCTTCTACCACCAAGTTCGTCATAAACTCCTGCACCTCTGGGCGGAAAGGATTCATCCACACCACCTCGCCAGCCGCACCCACCCAGGTTTGACTTCCATCCCGGCGCTGCGTGAGCCATTCAGGGTGGTTGAGGGCGAGTTCCGAGGTGGGAGGCGTCATGAAGCCAAACTCGAACCAGGGAAGCACCAGCAAGCCTTGGCGATGGGCTTGAGCAATCAAGTCTGCTAGGATATCTTGACCTTGCAATCCCGTGCGGATAAACGGTTGAATATCGGCACGTTGCGCTACAGCACTCGGATAGAGGACATAACCGGAATTCCACACCACCGGATAAATCGTGTTGAAATTCAGCCGCGCCAAATAATTGACAGCCTCTTGCAATTTGGTGCGATCGCGCAGAACAATCTCATCATTGGTGGTCATCCACACGCCCCGAATTTCTGGGAAACTGGGAGGAGGCGTCAGGGGTGTAGAGGCGATCGCAGGGATCGCATAACTGGTTAAAAAGCACGCCAGACAGAATAAAGAAAGAGTCTTAAACGCTTGTCTGTGCCACCGTTCAAAGCGCGTTTTCCACCAATCTTGAGAGATGAAGCACAATTTCATAGGCTTGACGAATGTGTGAGCTATCGAACCCAAAATGGGCGAGCGTAAATTGACAAGGAGGTCAATACAAACTCTTATCTTTACTTCAAAATGTCCGTTTAACAGTACGTATTTGATGAGAAATACTGAGGGTAAGCATAGAAAAAGGTCATCCGTACAGACAACCTGAAACACTGACAAAGCCTGTAACCCATGCGACAAGCCGCTCAAAAGCGTATATTAGTTTTTACTATCAAAAAGGTGCGATCGCTTTCGTTGTTCTAAAGATCCGGTCTTCCCCTATCCCCTTCTAGGAAGGATACTCTGGTCGAACCCCTTGTTCAAACGCCATCCAAGCTTGTTTCAAGGCTGAAGGTGCAGGTGAATGAACATCATACACAACAATCACATTCGTTAAATTACGCCCAGGTGCAATCAAAACATCGCCGCGATACGCCAACCCCATTGACGCACCCCCGTCTAAATTCATCGCCTCCACGCAACCCAAGCCTTGCATCATTTCCGCTTCTTGCTGCAAAGACAAACTCGCCAAAAAGCTAACTAAATAAAGTTGTTTCCTAGAAGCCGGAAACCCAATCGCCGTGCGGTATCCTCGATCTAAGACATGTGGATCGGTAAATCCTTCTGACTTTGGCGCTAACCAAACCTTACCTTGTTTCAATAAGCGCGGCCCGCAGGTTAAGGAAAACCAATGCTGATTCCATTCTGGCTTCCCATCCACCTTAGCGGTAATCATCTCTAACTCGCGGTTAGCCGTGATTCCTAACGTCGTTCCGTGATTCTCCCAACGGCTGTATTTCAGGATTTTCCCGCCAGCCACCAAATTACCCATCACTCGCTTTTGGGCATCTTTGCTAAAAAAGGTGCCATTGGCAACCACCGCAGCCTGGTGACGCTGTACGATAGGTGCAAAGGCTTCATCCCCGTTCGTTGCAACAGCACTATTCGCCTGGGATGCATTATTCGCCAAGCCAATGGTTAACAAGTTTTCTGGATCGTTGAGGTCAATTGTGGTTTGATAAAACTGCACCCCAGCTAGCGTTTTAAGCTGAACTTCCACAGGCTTGCGAACTGGAGACGCCACCGGAGTAGGAGTTGCAACTGGGGAGGAAGACGCCACCGGAGTCGGGGTTGGAGAAGGGATGACTGGGGAAACGGTAGAAGTAGCTGTCGGAACCGGAATTTGAGGCAACTTCAAGCCAATGTGGGGTTCTAGCCGGACAATCCCTTGATTTAGCAAAGCATAGAGGCGCTGGCGATTTTGCCAAAAAGAAAGCCATTCTGCTAATAGGGTGCTACCTGCAAAACCGAGAACAAACAGAAAGACTCGCCGACCTATTTTACCAGAGGTGGAAGTACGATTGGATTTAGGCATAACTGCTAAGTGGGAAGGGAGTTCCGTAGCTTGCTTGCATACCCAGTAGCGGTGTCAAAACAGAATTAGGTTCATTCTTTGTCTATCCTAAACTTGCTGCGGACAAACATAGTTCAGAATCAGACGATAGTCAGAATGTCCTATTAATTCCCACAAACCTAACAATCGCAATTCCAGGTTGAGGCTGTCGAACTTAACCCTTAACGCCGCTACCGATATCGGTTGCCACAATATAGCGTTGCACAAAGGCAAATAAGATTAAGACGGGTAAAATCGAAATGACTGAACCTGCGGCAATTAACCGCCAGTCTAGCGAGTCTGTCCCCCCTAAAAAGGCGACACCAAGGGGAAGGGTATACATTTCGGGTCTATCTAAGACGATAAGCGGCCACAGAAAGTCACTCCAAGAGCCAATAAAGACAAAAATCGCTAGGGTTAATAAGGCGGGGCGAATGGCGGGAAGCATGACGTGCCACCATATCCCTAATTCAGAACAGCCATCCATTCTGGCGGCTTCTTCGAGTTCTTTGGGAACGCCGAGAAAGGCTTGACGTAATAGGAAAATCCCGAAGGCGGAGGCTAAGGTGGGAAAAATGACGCCTAAATAGGTGTTTCTGAGTCCTAACTGTACGGTGAGGACGTACAGGGGAATCATGACAATTTGAAAGGGGATGAGGATGGTGGCGACAATGGCGGTAAATATGGCATCTCGTCCCTGGAATTTCAGTCTAGCGAGGGGATAGGCGGCTAAGGCGCAAAATAACAGGTTTAAGCCGACGGTTAAGAAGGCGACTAGGCTACTATTCCATAAATAGCGTCCGAAGGGGTTGGTTTGCCAAACGGTTATGAAGTTTTGCAGGGTGGGAGATTGGGGAATCAGTTGGGGAGGGTATTGAAAGATGTTTTCACTCCCAGACTTGAGGGAAGTGCTAACCAGCCACAACAGAGGCATTAACATTAAAAGGGCGATCGCACTCAGTACCAAATACAGCCAAATTGAGGAATAGGACTTAACTTTCATTGAGGTGCTAGGTGCCATCAGTCTGCGTAAAGATTATGGCATTGTTGGGTTAACAACGTTAATGGGCTGCTGTTGCAAGCAAGATTGCAGATTGGCAATGAGTTCTTCGCCTAATTTAATCCCTGCTTCTTCGGTATTATAGGCAATATGCGGGGTGGCGATCGCGTTCTCTAGGTTCGCCAAGGCTTGAATATTGGCATTCGGTTGGGTGCCAACGGGTTCGTTTTCAAACACGTCTAAGGCTGCCCCAGCAATCCGTTTTTCTTGGAGCATTTTAAATAAGGCGGTTTGCTCAATGACTGCGCCGCGTGCAGTATTAATTAAATAAGCAGAGGGTTTCATTAAGCTGAGGCGACGCGCATCTAAGAGGTGATGCGTCTGGGGAGTCGCCGGTAGGTGCAGGCTTAAAATATCGGCAGATGCAATCTGTTTATCGAGTTCTTCGGAAGGGGTTTGAGAATGAGTATGGCTAACTTCCATCCCGAAGGCTTGGGCGAGTTTTTCAACCCGTCTGCCAATATTGCCATAACCGATTAAAACTAATTTTTTACCGCTTAATTCAGTCCCCACAAAGTCTAAGGTTTGCCAGTTCCCGGCTTGTAGGGAACGATGGGCGGGAAATAGCTTTTTGGTGAGGGCTAAAATTAAGCCAAGGGTGTATTCTGCAACCGCATCTGAGTTATGGGTGGGGCAATTGAGAACGCGAATTCCGGCTTGGCTGGCGGCTTTGATATCTACAGCGTCGTAACCCACGCCCGGAACAACAATATATTTGAGGCTAGGCGTTTTTTGAATCACGTTAGCATTAATCTCGACCCAGGCGGCAGTGATGATTTCTGCCCCCGCAATGCGCCGAATGACTTCTTCTTCGCTGTCAGGGATATCCGGGTAGAGGGTAACGTCCCCTAAACGCTCAATTTGTTGATAGGCGGCGTTTGGGATATAGATATAGTCAGGGAGAACGATTTTCATTCAGTTTAGCTGGTGGCGATCGCTCTGGTGGTAAAGGCGGGGGCTTTCACTCCCGGTTCAAATACTTGATGGGCAAAGACTTCCATCTCTTCCGGCTGCACCGCCCCAAAAAAGGTGGCAAAGGCAACATCTGCCGCATCGCGCCCGGTACCAATCCGAATTAAACCACTTTGGGGGGCTAACCGGGTTGCGTCAAAGATGTACCAGCGATCGCTTAAATACGCCTCAAAATAAGCATGAAAATCGGGCGGTGTCAAGTTATAGGCATAGCCCGCAACAAACCGGGCAGGAATATTTAATGCCCGACAAAAGGTAATTCCTAAATGGGCAAAATCTCGACAAACACCCGCCCGTTGAGTTGCGGTATCGTAAGCTGAAGTTTGGGAGTCGGTACTGCCAGAAAGATACTCAACTTTCTCATAAATCCAGTTGCAAATCGCCGTAACTCTTGAAAAGCCGGGTTGCAAGTCGCCAAACTCGCTTTGTGCCATATTTCCCAATTTATCAGACTGACAATAGCGACTGGGATAAAGATAGGGTAAAACTTCTAGAGGTAATTCCGCAGGCGGTACTTCCTGCGCGTTTTCTGACTCTGCATAGACATGAGCCAACTCTACCGTTGCATTGTAGGAAACGCTCAACTTCCCTAAAGGAGCATTAATCCGAAAATACTGGTTTTCCACGAAGGAAAGCCCATATTCTTCTCGCTCCAGGGGCGGATCGATTTCGAGGGTTTCCTTGAGAATATTTTGATACTCGTTTTGAATAACCTTTAGATTAAAAATTAAAGTGCTAGGTTGATGAATGCTGTAACTTAGCTTACACCCCACATTAAATTTCATAACCCGTGAATTGCCCTGTAATAGTCCTCTCAAGTTGTAGCGAATCTAGAGTCAGTTTTCCGTCAATCTTAGTACAGATTTTTCGGTTGCAATACTTACCCATCCATCAATTTTGCAATCTAGTGGAGATCCCCTGGTAACTAGCGTCCTAAATTACGCTTCATTTCGTCTAACTCAGATTCCGTTTCCCAGCGATTAAAGCGTTCTTCTAACGGATCTGCTGCATCTCGGCTGGCTGCAAAACTCTGATTCCAGCCGGGAGGCGCTTCCCAATTCTGTTTAGCTTTTGCCTGCGCCTTCGCTGCTTGAAATTCAGTCGCTTTGGCTTTAACTTCTTGACGGCGCTGTTGAATTTGCCGTACTAATTCTTGAGCTTTGGTAATCCGTTCCTTACAGCCTTGCATTTTACCCCAAAGCTGATTGCCTTGGCGCAACAAAGAAGCCTCCCGCGCTTGGGCGGGTTCGACTAAATCCCAACGATTGGCAGCTTTCGCTTTTTCAATCCGAGCGTGCCAGCGTTGAATTTCTTGGGCTGTTGCTAAAATATCATCCTGGAGCTGTTTTTCGCGCAACTGTTCTTCAGAAATCAGGCGGAGGGTGCCTTCCTCCTGCTGTTGCAATTGTTCTTCTAAAATGGAGAGTTCCAACTGAGGATTGTTGCGAAGAAACTCATCCAGTCGGGTTTCAAAAAAACGGCTGACATCTTCAAAGATTCCCACAACAATCACCCCTATTAACTTGCTACTAATCGCGTTTCAATTGTAGAAATAGACTGAACGCCTGCTCCTCCGCCTTCTGTTAGAACTTCTGTCCGACATAAACAGAACGGACTTCGCCATTGCGACGAATGACGGCTTCTTGGTTGGCAATTTCGACAATCGTCCAGCCGTTGCCGATTTGCTCGCCAATGCCGACTCGACGGGTGGCACCCTCAACTTCAAATAAAGCCGCAGAGCGATCGCCCAATTCCAAAACCCCAACGAGCGTATGAACCTGTTCGGGAATGGGTGGTAACGCGGGAGAGGGGGCAACTGCCACATTCGGCAAGCTGGGCGGGGGAGGGGGTGCGGGCATGACTGCCACGGTGGGCGGCGCAACCGGGGGGGCAGGGGCTGCGGGGGCTGCGGGGGCTGCCGCGACGGTGGGCGGGGGTGCAGGCGGTGGGGGTTGATAAACGGGGATATAGACCCGTTCTAGCACCGTTGGCACGCGATTAGAGGCTTGGGCTTGATTGCTATCTTCGCTGACAGGTGCCGGGTTCGCGGTGGGATTGGGCGTAGCGGTGGCGGTTGCCGCTTGGCGATCGATCAATTCGAGCGATCGCTGCATGTAGTTGGCAAATTGCGAATTCGCGTTCGCCTCCACCTGCGGACTTACGGGTTCTACAGGCGCAGGGGCAACGGCGAGTTGCCAGCGCTTTAGGGGTTCAAACCTCCCTTGGGTTGCTGCCCACAGGATTAAAGGAACCGCGATCGCAGCGCCTAGGGCAAGCAATAGCACCCGATCCAACGTGGAACTGCGCGAGGGGGGTAACTCTTGTTGTAAAACTGTTGCGGGTACGGGAGCCGCTTCCGGTTGAGGCACGGGGGCGGGTACCTCTACCGCCTCGCTGGGAACGACAGGCGCTTCTACCGAAATGGGAGTTAAGGTGGAAGGTAAGCGAATTGATTGAATCTCAAGGGGTTTCAACGAAACGTATTCCGGCTGTACGGGTTCCGTCGGTAATGCGGTTCCTCCCTCTAAAACATGGTCGATTTCCGCAAATAGCTCGTTCATCAAGCTATCGGCGTTGGTTTCCATTGACCACGGCTGAAGAGAAATTGGGTCTTCTGGGAGGTCAGAGGTAATCCGGCTAGGGCTTACATTCTGAGGCATAGATGGGCTAGTACAATCGCTGCTCGTCAATCCATTCTATGCCAAGATTGGATTTGTGCCGACGATTCTTTTAAATTCTTCGGAAAACCGGGTTATTTTTCAACAGCCACCGGAGTAGCAAGGCGATCGCGTAATTCCAGGTAAATGAGCAAAGCGTTGATATCGGCCGGGTTCACGCCTCCCGTTCTCGCCGCTTGACCAATGGTGAGCGGTTTGACCTTCGAGAGTTTTTCTCGCGATTCCTTTGAGAGAGTGGCGATCGCCATATAGTCTAGATCGGCTGGCAGCGGACGATGGGCCGCTCTAGCAATTTGCTCAATTTGGTTTTGCTGGCGTTGAATGTAACCGGCATATTTGATATCAATTTCTGCCCCTTCTCGTTCGGCTTGGCTCAATGCTGGGTTGTTTAACCCATAGCGCTGCAAATCCTCATAATGGAAGCCTGAGCGCCGTAACAACTCGCCAAGGGTAATTGACCCTTTAATCTTTTGTTGGGTATCTGTGGCAATTTTCTGACCGATTTCCNAGTAAGTGTTTAAGCAGATGCAAGCTCATCTTCGCTGTTCTCATCTAGTCCAAATTTTTGATAAAGTTCTTCTACCTGTCGAGGTTGAATTGTTCCTGATTGCGATCGCCTACAAACCGGGTTTCTGACGAGCGATCGCAGTCTGTGTTATGAGAAACCCGGTGGCTTGCTTTATTCAGCTTTTTCGGGGAAAGGTGTCGCTTGGGTTTCGATAATTTCGACCTCTGGGGGAGTTGGGGGGAGGGTTTCTACGGAGTCTTCATCAATATCAATGATGACTGGGGGAGGGGAGGAGGTTTCAACTGTTTCGGTGTCTTCTAATTCTGCCCGGAGTTGGATGTATTGTTCTTTCGCCTTTTCGGTGACACCTTCAGCGGTTTCTTTGGCGCGTTTGGCGACTCGATCGGCGATCGCTCTTCCTCGATCGAAAAACGATTGTACATCCCCTTCTAGAGCAGCGATCTCTTCTTGTTCGCGCTGTTCGTCGGGGAGTAGCTTCACTTGAATCAGATTTTGCTGAATTGCATCCCGATGGGAAATACTATTTTGAATCGCCGCATTCTGAGCAATTAGGCGCTTGCTACCCAAACTGGTAATTTCGGTTGGGGCTAAGATGTACTTGCTGCCCATAACCCCCGCCCAGCCGCTAGAAGTATACATATAATAAAGAATTTCGCCAGTTTGGGGATTAAACAGGTAGTCTACCACCCCACCGGCTTTATTTCCGGTATCTGTCCAGACTTCATGGCCGATGAGGCTTTCTTGGGGAAGGGGTTGATTGGGATCGAGTTCGCGATCGCGATCCACAATCACGCTATCGCCAATTGCACTAATCTGCGACCAGCCAAATGTATATTTTTTACCGCCAAATAAACCGGACTTGCAGACAACCCCGACAATTTGATGCAGAGTGGGATCGATCCACAGCCGTTCTACCTGTCCTAATTCTTCAGCCGTTTTGAGATCCAAGACGAGACGATTTAATAACTGCGTTTGGCGAAGTACGGTTGCTGTAGTCACGCTAACTTTTCCTCTCTAGATTCTCAACGAAAATTTAAGCTTTATCCACCCTTTCATGATGGCGATAAATTTAGGATTAATCCTGGCCCTCTAGGTGAGAACCCAACTAACCGAACTCTATGATCGACCGAACTTTACACCCCCTCGGAACCCCTCCTAATGCTTGGGGAGTTGATGAAAAAATCGCAGATATCACCCGTCCTCCGCTGACGCCTAAAACCGTAGAATTGCAGGTCGAAACCAAAACCCTGCGCCTCGATTTAGCCAAAGCCGCCTTAATTATTATTGATATGCAAAACGACTTCTGTCATCCTGATGGCTGGCTGGCGCATATTGGCGTAGATGTTACTCCAGCAAGGAAACCCATTGATCCTTTACAAAAAGCCTTACCCCTGTTTCGGGCAGCAGACGTGCCTATTATTTGGGTAAACTGGGGCAACCGTCCCGACTTGCTCAATATTAGCGCGGGTTTGCGCCATGTTTATAATCCCACGGGTACAGGCATTGGTTTGGGCGATCCGTTACCCAAGAGTAACGCCCCCGTGCTGATGGCGGGAAGTTGGGCGGCGGCGGTAGTTGATGAACTCGAACAACTTCCGGAGGATATTCGCGTTGATAAGTACAGAATGAGCGGTTTTTGGGATACGGCGCTTGATAGTATTTTGCGGAATCTAGGCAAAACGACGTTATTTTTTGGGGGCGTTAATGCGGATCAATGCGTGATGGCGACTTTACAAGATGCGAACTTTCTGGGGTATGACTGCATTCTAGTCAAGGAGTTGACCGCAACTACCTCACCGGAGTTTTGCTGGCAGGCTACTTTATATAACGTCAACCAGTGTTTTGGTTTTGTCTGCGATTTCCAGGCTATTGTGGAAGCGATCGCCTAAATTCCCTAATCCCTCGCTAAACGGATGAACCTATGGAAGAAACTCGCTGCGTGATTCCGGCGATCGAGTCGCCCACAGACTATCAAGCCTATCGCATTAGCCCCAACAATACCAACCGCTTGGCGATTGTCTTCGATCCGAGTCCCACAGATTTTTCTTGAACCCCCGTGTTTTGGTTTTGTCTGCGATTTCCAGGCTATTGTGGAAGCGATCGCCTAAATTCCCTAATCCCTCGCTAAACGGATGAACCTATGGAAGAAACTCGCTGCGTGATTCCGGCGATCAAGTCGCCCACAGACTATCAAGCCTATCGTATTAGCCCCTTCGATCCGAGTCCCACAGATTTTTCTTGAACCCCCGTATTTTGGTTTTGTCTGCGATTTCCAGGCTATTGTGGAAGCGATCGCCTAAATTCCCTAATCCCTCGCTAAACGGATGAACCTATGGAAGAAACTCGCTGCGTGATTCCGGTGATCAAGTCGCCCACAGACTATCAAGCCTATCGCATTAGCCCCAACGATACCAACCGCTTGGCGATTGTCTTCGATCCGAGTACCACAGATTTTTCCCTAACCTATTGCGTAGAAATTTTTGATGTCGGCGGGAAAACGCCCCCCAACCGCCACCAGCTAGCGGTGGAAATGTTTTTCGTCCTCAAAGGCGAGGGGTTGGCCAACTGCGATGGTAAAAGCGTCCGCATTCAAGCCGGAGATAGCCTGCTAGTTCCGCCGACGGGAACCCATGTGATTGAAAATACAGGTAAAGATCGTCTCTATGCCTTGTGTATTATGATTCCTAATGAGGATTTTGCGGAGTTGATCCGCAGCGGGACGCCTGTGGAGTTGGATGAGGAGGATATGCGCGTGTTAAGGCGGTCGGATGTTCTGGTACCGTATTAGGTGACTTAAGTTGACCGCAATTCCATGCTGAATGTTCTCCCGCCGCAAACTGCTTCGATGACGACTCGCGATGGAATTCGTCTCGATGCGGATATCTATCGCCCAGAGGCGGAAGGCGAGTTTCCGGTTCTGTTGATGCGCCAACCCTACGGGCGCAAAATTGCCTCGACTGTGGTTTATGCCCATCCAAGCTGGTATGCAGCCCACGGTTATATTGTGGTAATTCAAGATGTGCGGGGGCGAGGAACGTCTCAGGGTGAGTTTAAGTTATTTGCCCATGAGGTGGAAGATGGCGTCGATACGGTGAATTGGGCGGCGAACTTACCCGGAAGTACGGGCGAGGTGGGGATGTATGGGTTTTCCTATCAGGGGATGACACAACTCTACGCGGCGTCGGGGAAACCTGCGGCTTTGAAAACGGTCTGTCCGGCGATGGTCGGTTACGATTTATACGCAGATTGGGCCTATGAAGGGGGGGCTTTCTGTTTATATGCCAATTATGGCTGGGCGATCCAATTAGCGGCGGAAACGGCACGGTTGCGACAAGATGCGATCGCCTTTCGCCTCCTCTACAATGCCTCGCGCAATCTTCCATTCTACGAGAACGATCCGCGCCTGGATGAAACTCTGCGAAAATATGCGCCCCATTATTATGAATGGATAGAACATCACCAACCGGATGAGTATTGGCAAAAGCTGTCTCCCAATTTGCAGGGGGTGGATTTGCCGATGTTGCATATTGGCGGTTGGTTCGATACGTTTATGCGGGGAACGCTGCGCCTGTATCGAGAAATGGCGGCCCGGAGTGCGTATCTACAGCATTTGGTGGTCGGCCCTTGGGGTCATTTACCGTGGGGTCGCAAGGTGGGAATGATGGATTTTGGGGCAGATGCGGCGAGTCCGGTGGATCAAATTCAGATGAATTGGTTTAATCGATTTTTGAAGCAATGGGATCGGCCGGAGTTGGAAATGCCCAAGGTGGCGTTGTTTGAGATGGGATCGAATCAATGGCGATCGCACTCGCAATGGCCTTCACCTCAACCCCAATCCTATTATCTCTTGAGTACGGGGTTGGCTGGGATGGATGAGCGGGAGGGCTTGTTAGGAACGGCGTCTTCTTCTCAGGAGGTTATTGACACGTTGGTTCACGATCCTTGGCGTCCGGTTCCGGCGATGGGGGGTCATGCTAGCGCCCCTTCCGGGCCTGGCGATCGCGCCAGTATTGACTGTCGTTCGGATGTGCTAACTTATACGACCGTGCAGTTGACGGAACCCTTAACGTTAATTGGGGAAATGGTCGTTGAAGTCTATTGTCAAGCCGATACCCCCAGTTACGATTTGTGCACCGTTCTTTCGGAAGTCCGCCCGGATGGTCAGGTGTTTAACTTCACCCAAGGGTATATCCGAGTTGATAATTCTCAGTCTCCGGTTCGCATTTCCCTGCAACCGACTTATATGCAGATTGCCAAAGGTCATGCTCTGCGTTTAAGCTTAAGTGCGGCTTGTTTTCCGGCTTATCCTGTTAATCCGGGAACGGGGGCAACTTTTAGAGAAACTCGTTTTATTGATGCTCAAATTATGACCCTGAGTGTGGGTTCGGGGGGGAATTCTCCCTCGCGTCTGTTGTTACGCGATCTGTAAAGAATTGTTTGGATTAAAAATTGCTAGTCTTGCATCTGTCAATAGATAGATGTTGAGAAACTCGCTCAGGTGTTATTACCCTATAGTAACGATCGCTACGCCTTTATTAACAAACTTGGTTCAAGATAAAACTGGCTTAGATTCTATTAAACCGATAAAAGAGCCGGAATTATTTAAGCGCAGAACAACCCTATCGTATGAGTTAAACCGTCGATGAATTCATCGGCTAGATTTTCCATTCTCATCTCTCATACACAATAGGCAAAAACGAACCCTGACTTTGGTTAAATACTGGGGATAAGAACCGATGCTTGAATTTCTTGAATTGATTGATGTTTTATTTGCCTTTATTTTAGTCGCCCTATTATTGCTGTTGGGTCGGCTAGTGAAACAAAAAGTCCCGCTGTTTCAAAAACTGTACTTACCTGAATCGATTATTGCAGGCTTCATTGCTCTCATTTTAGGGCCTGGGGTTGTGGGTGCGATCGCCCAAACGGTTGGCGGCGATGAAACCTTCCTCGCAACAGGTCTTTTCCCGGAAGCCACGCGCACCGTTTGGTCGCAATCTCCGGGCGTCTTTATTAACATTGTATTTGCCGCCCTCTTCATTGGCGAAACCATCCCCCATCCCCGCGATATTTGGCGCAAAGCCGCCCCCCAAGTTGCCTTTGGTCAAAGCCTAGCCTGGGGTCAATATGTGGTGGGTTTACTCCTGGCCCTTCTCGTCTTAGTTCCCCTATTTCAAGTAGACCCCATCGCTGGGGCTTTAATTGAAATTGCCTTTGAAGGCGGACATGGAACCGCCGCCGGGATGGGCGATACCTTTCGGGAATTGGGTTTTGAAGCCGGCCCAGATTTAGCATTAGGGTTAGCTACCGTTGGGATTGTTTCCGGTGTGGTTTCCGGGATTATTTTGGCAGATTGGGGACGCCGGAAAGGTCACGTTCAGACGGTTAGCGTAGAACCTACAGACCCCGCCCTCGATGAAGAACGGCATGTTGAAGACCGGGATACGCGGTTAGCAAGAATGCGATTAATGAATAATCTGTTAATCGATCCGCTATCGTTAAACTTCGGGTTTGTTGGCGCTGCTATTGTCATTGGTTGGCTGATTCTCCGAGTCCTAAGATGGATTGAATCGGTGACTTGGGGAGCCGCAGGCTTTGAACTGATTCGCTACGTTCCCCTATTTCCAATGGCATTAATTGGCGGATTGGTTGTGCAATTGGTGATGGAACGTTTAGGACTTGCCCCGCTAATTATTCGGCGATTGCAAGAACGGATTGCTGGAGTTGCTTTAGATGTGGTCGTTGTTACTGCTTTAGCTTCTATTAACCTGACCATTCTAGGGGCAAATTTCGGTGTTTTCCTGACTCTATCCCTTGCTGGAATTATCTGGAATGTCTGGGCATTTCTTTATCTTGGCCCCCGGTTATTACCAACTTACTGGTTTGAACGGGGAATTGGCGATTTAGGTCAATCAATGGGCGTAACGGCTACAGGGATTTTGTTAATTCGCATGGTCGATCCTGATAACCGTACAGGCGCGTTTGAAAGTTTTGCTTACAAGCAACTCTTCTTTGAACCTATTGTTGGGGGTGGGTTATTTACGGCCGCCGCACCACCTCTGATTCGTCAGTTTGGCCCCATCCCTATTTTGATTTTAACAACGCTGTTGCTCGCGTTCTGGATTGGTTTTGGCTTATTGAATTATAAGCGAATTGCTCTCCGCAGCGAACAGCAAGCTGTTGAGCAAGAAAATACGCTCAGTCGTTGATTTGGAAAGAGCGATCGCACTTTCTAAGAACTAGCAAAAAGAGTGCGATCGCCCTACTTATTTAAATTCGTTTTAAGATAAGCAATAAACGTCTTAAACTCTGCATCTGAAGCAAAGAAGCGACGTGGAAACAGATTAAACATTGCTTGAGAGTGATACAGCAAAATTATATCCTTACTGACTTTATATTTATGAAAGTCAGCTAACTGCATCCTGAGATTTCCTTGTACAGAAGTAATTTCAATCCTTTCTGGAAAAATAATAGTTTCAAATTCCCTTTGAAGGGATTTCTGCTGAGAGAAAATCCGCCGCGCCTGCCAAGGAAATACAAAAAAAAGAACCGCAACATAAATCAAGAATACAATAATTAGAGTAACAATCCAGCTAATGACAATTTCCAAGGGATACACGAGAAAAGAGATAAAAAGAAGGAAAGCTGCGATCGCGCCACCAATTTTAATTAGACGAGGACTCGGTCGTAAATGTAAATACTGCGCCTTAATATAATCCTCTGGTTTCAACTGACCTCGCAAAGTAATCATGAGAGTAATCCCGATTATTAACTAGGGTATATTTATCTTATTAGAAAGGGGGCGATCGCATTAATCAAAACCACTTGGCTCAGTCAAGTTACCTAGTCGTAGATGTAACAGGGGAAACGACTTTCCCATCCCATCACATTCCGAACGCCCTTCAACTTCAAACCCCATGCGTAGATAAAACCCAAGCGCCTGTTCATTCTGTGCGTTGACATCCACTTTTGTAGCGCCTAGAGTTTCAATGGCATACTCTAGCAGCCGTCGCCCAACACCCTGTTTCCTATAACGAGGATGCACAAACAGCATTTCTACTTTATTTTCTACCACACCAACAAAGCCAACTACCTGATTTTCGCGATCGCGCACGCAGACTAGCAAGTTGACATGGGGAAGCGCATCGCGCACCAGGGGCTTAAAGAACTCAATATCAGATTCCCTCAAAAAAAGATGAGTTGCCCGTACAGAAGCTTCCCACACTTCCACTACACGCGGGAAATCTTCTACACGCACTGGAGAAATATCCATTTGCCCTGGCATACAATCATTAGCGAGATTCTATCAGAGTATCAGATCGAACTCGCACCTGTATCGTCAAGGCTCTATTGTGAAGCGGATAGAAAAGGGTGAGTGCGATCGCATAATTAGTAAGAATACTTAGTTGATCTCTCAAAATTTTATTAGTACAAGAGGAGATCCGATCGCAAGTTCTCCCAAAGCTAATTACTCCGCTCTCTTTTTTGCTTGCGATCGGCACCATCTTGCCTGTAATTTATAGTCTTAGAAGGATCGATCTTAGGTAATTTTTTTTCCGGAGTTGAAGAAACTGAGGGTTTCTCTTGACTTTCATTATTAACCAGATTTGAATTTTGGGATTTGTTCGTCATTTTGAGTAACTTCACCAATGTCTAACATTAGACTTACCTATGAGTATACCTTAAGCTCCATTAAAGTTGTAAATGAAAGCATTGATAAAATCAACACAAAGCTTGCTGTAGTTTTAACCCTTAGTGGAGTCTTAGTCAATTTTGGTAAAGATTTACCTGGATACTCCGTGACAATTAAATGTATCAATTCTGAATCTCTTTGTCCTACTTGTTATCTCCTCAAGCTATTTGCATATACTCTCATTATTGTTGCTATTGCTACCGGGCTTTGGGGTCTATCACCTTCAAGTGGTGGAAAGATCGTTCTCCCTCAGCAATTGCTTGCTGATGAGTGGAATCAAGCAAGCGAGGAAGACTATATGACTGCATTAATACAGTATCTAGAGAAAGAAACGCTGCTAGTTTTAAACGATATTCGAGATAAAAAAGCCACTAGATTAGATTGGGCAATTCGCGCAATAGGGACTTCAGTATTACTATTCGGTCTAGACGAGATATTAGGAATTTCAATTGCAGTATTAGGTAATCTTTGCCCCTATACCTAATGTCGTTTAACTCCTAGTATGATGCGCCTACAGTAGTCCCTCACTGATGCAAAGCTCAAAATTCTAACTGCTATGTCAAGATGGCTGAAAAATCCACCAGGGAGGTACTGCCCCTCCTGTCGCCGCGTTATCAGCACGGTGCCTCACTTTTCGGCCTCTGGTGGGTGAAGGAAGATGGAGGGATCGAACCCCTGCGACTGCTGCCGCACCACGGTTTTCAAGACCGTTTGCCGTCCACTCGGCGGCATCTTCCTTAAGGGTGTCTGACGGGGCTTGAACCCGCTAATAACCAGCTTCACAGGCTAGCGTCTCGACCGCTTCGACTTCAGACACCATAATGGAGTTAATGGGACTTGAACCCATGCCCTCTAGTTTGCAAGACTAGCGCTCTAGCCATCTGAGCTATAACCCCATATTTCACTAAACAGAATCTTGGCGTAAAATATCGCGCACCGCCATTAAAATTTCTCCTAATTTATTCTTGCCGCTGCCATCTTTGCCGCATCCCCAGTAATAATCTCCTGGCGCATTTTCTACAATGGGTTCGTTTCCTGTGGATAGCAAAATCGCGCGAATATCGGCATGAGTTTCAAACTTCTTCAAAACTGCCTTTTGCATTAAATCATCTTTAACCTGTTCCCAGTCTGGGCGAATGGGATGTTCTCGGCTGCGTCCCATTGTTGCGGCTTGCTTTGGAGTTTTGGCTTCGCGAATTGCCTGGTACCAAGTGGGATCAGTTTCAATAAACTTTTGAGCTTGAAAATAATGCTCGCTGGTTGACCACCACTGTCCGTCTAGCTGTAAACCATGCTGGGAAAAATTAGAAAAGCAACCATAGGGTTCTTCGCGAGTGGTGTAAAAATAGATTGTCATGTTTTTGTTATTTGTTAGAGACAAATAAGATATAGAATTTACAGATTTATTCAAAGAATATTCGAGCTTGCGTGCAAGTTTTCTAGAGCTTGATGCGCTTTCTCAGTTACTTTGGGGACTCCGCCGATGAGTTGTTACACACTCTTTAAAGGATGGCTACCTCTAAGCCCACCTATCGGGTTCTTCGCGCTCCCATTTCTCAAGCGCCCGCTGCATTTGAGCAGCGTTACTTTTCCTCTCGTACTCAAGTATGTATGCTCTAACGGTTAGGTCACGCAAGCTGCGAATCTTCGAGAAAGAGTTAGGAAAAAAACAGAAAAAGCTTCATTTTTAATCGCCTCCTTAAGAATTAAGAAAATCTAGCTTGGAATTCTGTAATGATTTTTAGATTTGAGCGGGTGTCCAGTACAGAAAAGAGAATGCTTTTGAACTTTCCCCAAAATTGACCCTTTGGTAAGAGATAATCTCCAAACATTTGAGCAACTAAGGCTGGATCGTTTCTAAAAACTCCGCATCCCCAAGCACCCAAAACTAGAGCATCGCATTGATGATAAGCGGCTAAACTGAGAACCTTGGCTCCACGCTGATAAAGAGTTTCGGGAATTTTGGGGAGTTCTTGGGGTTGACTTTTGCGAATAGCACCCGCATTGGGGGCAGGGCTGGTAATAAAATCAACTTGATAGGGTCGCTCTAGCAATGTTCCGTCATCTTTGCGAAAAACGGGACAGTTGGGCGAGTAGATGATGCGATCGCTATATAGGAGCGATCGCGCTTGTCGATGAAACTCATAATAAGCAGGACATTTCAGTAAACTAGGGTACAATGCTGAACTCCGAGCTAAACTCTCTTCTTGAGCTTGAGCGCCATTGAGAAAGCCTCCCCCTGCATTTTTCGCCGAGGCGAAGTTGAGAACGCCTATTCTCTTAAACTGCCGTAATTTAGCAAGTCGTTCGGCTCCTTCTAAGGTTGTTTCGTTTTTGACTTCAAACTTAGGCTCAGAGAATTCACCTGGTTCAGCAAGCACTTGATTATGGATCGTTGAGAGTTGCTCCGGTTCGTAATATTGCGTTCCCTCCAGACACCCCCTCAACGCTAAGGTAATATCGACTCGTTCGCCACTCGAAGATTGGTAGTATCCTGCTTTGAGGATGTTTAATGTATCTTGCGCGATCGCAGTTCGCTTCATTCCGTTAAGTGAAAAAAGATACAAATCAGTAATGAGAATGCTGACCGCTCAGCCAGGTGGAAACCTCAAGGTTTTATGGAACCTATAACCAACGCCCTGGATTTGATCGACCTTTAAGATTTAAGGTTTAAGAGTTGATGGTCTAATCTTTGAGGTTTGAGGTTTGAGCGTTAAGCGTTGAGCTTTAAGCTTTGAGATGTATGGCTGATGGAGTTGGAATCGAACCAACAACTCATGACTGGAGATCATGCGCTCTACCCCTTGAGCTATCCATCAAAACCATAAATTTAGAGATTTTCGAGCGACCAGCAAGCCTATTTTAATCTGGGATTTCAATCATCGTGCGGGCATTGCTAATCGAGAGAATGCGATCGCAAGTTGATTTAAACTCTTCAATAAACGCTTGTCGTCTTTCTATTTCCTCCGCTAAATGGGTGGGGTCTAACAGTTCAACCCCCTCACGCGCCAAGAAGCTATCCGCCAAAGACTGATACTTCTCAGAAGCCGCATTTTTACCCAACACCTCCATCGCTAATTTATCGAGGCGTTCCTTCACCTTGGCTTGAGCTATGTCATAATCGCGACGGGCGCGAGTATAAGCCGATTGCATGGTGTTCAAAACGCTCTCGTAGTACGCGATGAAGTTCTTCATTTCAATCGCTTCAGCAACCGTCAGTTCTTGTCCTGCAATGGAAACTCTTGTCGCTGCGTTCGATAAAACAATAGCGCGTTTAATCGTGCGTCGCCGAGCAATTAGAGCATCAACCCGTTGTAATGCCGCTCTGGCTTGAGTTTGATACTCGTCTCTAGAGCGAAAGCCGGTGGGAACCTTACCCACTTCAATCACGGTAATTAAGCCATTGTTATCTAAAGCTGTTCTGGCTGAGTTAATTCGCTTTTCCAATAAAGTTAATTCTGCCAAAGCATCCGTCACCGTCATCTGAGTCATCAACATCACCTCCTCAAGAAGTTTCTCTAATTTCGGTTAACTGAGCTATTCGGGTAAAACGATACTCCTAGTGGGGGTCGTAGCTTGCTTGGTGCGAAGCGGTACCCACACAAAAACAGATTTTAAATCTGCTGCATCTGCTAGTTCTGCCACAGGAGCATTAGCTGGGAAGGAAGGACTTGAACCCTCAAACACTCGATCCAAATTCGAGTCGCTTTGCCAATTTGCGTACTTCCCATTAACTGCCCCAGTAGGACTTGAACCTACAACCTCGCGGTTAACAGCCGCTTGCTCTGCCATTGAGCTATGAGGCAACGCAGCCCCCCAGGTCAGTATTGAACTGACGACCTCTTGATTTTCAGTCAAGCGCTCTGACCCACTGAGCTACCGGGGGATAACGATGTTCTGACGAGAGCGGAGGGACTTGAACCCCCAAGTCTCCAGTTTCGTAGACTGGCGTGTTGTCCGGTTACACCACGCTCTCAAGAGCGATCGCTAAATCACTCATTATTCAGTTGTCAAGGTTCAATCTTGGGCGTTGAGGCTCTTACCTTCGTGCCACATTTACATACTACATAAATACTACATAAGTGTCAAGGGATTGGCTAAGGAATTTTGGCAGGTCAAGCCAAGTCCCTTAAGTAGCGGTATTTGTAGCGTTCAAAATCGGTAATGTCCCAGGTTCAATCCACTCGTTTTTTGGAAGAGCAAAAGGGGACTTTTGTCAATGTTGTTGCGAAACATACAAAACCCCGTAAACATAAGTAATGTTTATTTTCAAAAGAAGTAGATTTAAAGTTTATCTTATCGAAATCTTGATATATTCTTAAGCAGCTTGCCAGTTGGCATAAATAAATAGTAGGTCCTAGGAAGGGATTTCATGTCTTACGCTCAAACCCAAACTCAGAGTAAAAGTGGGTATCAGGCCGGGGTAAAAGATTATAAGCTAACGTACTACACTCCGGATTACACTCCCAAAGATACTGATATTTTGGCCGCTTTCCGGGTATCGCCCCAACCCGGCGTCCCTCCAGAAGAAGCCGGCGCAGCAGTAGCCGCTGAATCTTCTACAGGTACCTGGACCACCGTGTGGACCGACCTACTCACCGACCTTGACCGCTACAAAGGTCGTTGCTACGATATCGAACCCGTTCCTGGGGAAGACAACCAGTACATCTGTTACGTTGCTTATCCCTTGGATCTGTTTGAAGAAGGTTCTGTCACCAACATGTTAACCTCCATCGTAGGTAACGTGTTTGGTTTCAAAGCTCTGAAAGCACTGCGCTTGGAAGATTTGCGGATTCCGGTTGCTTACCTGAAGACCTTCCAAGGGCCTCCCCACGGGATTCAAGTTGAGCGCGACAAACTGAACAAGTACGGTCGTCCTCTGCTGGGTTGTACCATTAAGCCCAAACTCGGTCTGTCTGCGAAGAACTACGGTCGTGCCGTTTACGAATGTCTGCGCGGCGGTCTGGACTTCACCAAAGACGACGAAAACATTAACTCTCAGCCGTTCCAACGCTGGCGCGATCGCTTCCTATTCGTAGCAGAAGCCATCCACAAAGCCCAAGCTGAAACCGGCGAAATCAAAGGTCACTACCTCAACGTGACCGCTCCGACCTGCGAAGAAATGATGAAACGCGCTGAGTTCGCCAAAGAACTCGGAATGCCGATCATCATGCACGACTACCTGACTGGTGGTTTCACTGCAAACACTACCCTCGCTCGTTGGTGCCGCGACAACGGCATTCTGTTGCACATCCACCGTGCAATGCACGCCGTAATCGACCGTCAAAAGAACCACGGGATTCACTTCCGCGTATTAGCCAAAACCCTGCGGATGTCTGGTGGCGACCACCTGCACTCCGGTACCGTTGTGGGTAAACTCGAAGGCGAACGCGAAATCACGATGGGCTTCGTCGATCTGATGCGCGAAGACTACATCGAACTCGATCGTTCTCGCGGTATTTACTTCACCCAAGACTGGGCTTCCATGCCTGGTGTAATGCCTGTCGCATCCGGCGGTATCCACGTATGGCACATGCCTGCATTGGTTGACATCTTCGGCGACGACTCCGTTCTGCAATTCGGTGGTGGTACCCTCGGACACCCCTGGGGTAATGCTCCCGGCGCAACCGCTAACCGCGTTGCTCTGGAAGCTTGCGTTCAAGCCCGTAACGAAGGTCGCGACCTCATGCGTGAAGGTGGCGATGTCATTCGCGAAGCTTGTAAGTGGAGTCCTGAACTGGCCGTTGCTTGCGAACTCTGGAAAGAAATCAAGTTCGAGTTCAAAGCAATGGATACTCTCTAACACTCCGAGCAGAGTTTTGAGTGTAGAGTCTTGGATAAGCAAAACTCGACCGCTCAAAACTCTTACTCCCGCTTGGTCAGGACATGGATATCAAAAAAGTTGCGAAAAACACGACCCGTGTACTGGCAAGTTATATAACTTACCAGGCTGTGCAAATCATCTTCTCTCAGCTTAGTGAAACCAATCCGCCTTTAGCCTATTGGTTCAACAGCTTTTCGGGCGCTGACAAAATCCAAGATGGAGAAGCGTACCTCAAAGCTTTGCTCAAAGAGAATCAAGAGCTTGCTTTTCGGGTTATGACCGTCCGCGACCATTTAGCGCAAGAAGTTGCAGACTACTTACCAGAGATGGTACGGACGGAGATTCAACAAGCCAATATTTCGCACCGCCGTCAGTATTTGGAGCGGGTGACGCAACTGAATGTCCCTGACTTTGAAGCTCATTCAGAGCCGCAAGCTGAACCCGATCCCAATGAGTAGGGAAGGGTTAAGCAAATGCACCGAATTGATGTCACCTATTTACCCCCATTATTCTCGCTATGAAAACTCTGCCCAAAGAACGTCGCTACGAAACCCTTTCTTATTTGCCCCCTCTGTCTGATTCTCAAATGGCCCGTCAAATCCAGTACATCCTGGATCAAGGCTTCTTCCCCGCAGTAGAATTCAGCGAATCCTCTGAGCCGGAAATGCACTACTGGACGATGTGGAAGCTACCCATGTTTGCTGCTAAGTCTGTAAAAGAAGTGATGAACGAAGTAGATGCTTGCCGTTCTGAATACCGCGACTGCTATGTTCGCGTTGTCGGTTTCGACAATATCAAGCAATGCCAAGTTCTGAGCTTCATCATCCACAAGCCCAACGCTAGCAGATATTAATTCTCAAAGAGATTGCTAGGCTAATTTCAGCCCTCAGCAAATCATTTTTAAGGGAGGCAACTTGCCTCTCTTTTTTATTGTCTGTTGAAAACTTCTTTTCTACCCGATCTTGAAGTTCCTTTTATCCCGGAGCCATTGTCGCCTTACAGTCGTTTTCGATTTAAAGCAATAAACAAGGGCGCACAGCCGCGCGCCCCTATAAACAATCTGTACTTTATTGAGCTGCTTCCTTCCACAGAAGGCGGAAAGACGCGATCGCCAAAATAATTAAGCGTTTGGCAGTTGCTGAGATTGCATAGACTCAAGTTGTGCTTGCGAAGTTCTTCTTACCCAAGGGGTGAACCGACTAGGACTAACGCATTCAGCACCATTCAGTTGGTCTTTAAGGTTACTTGCAAAGAACTCAAACATCTCAACTAGAGCTTGGCGATCGGTTAAGCAACCTTGAAGGGCGATCAGTTGTTCGAGAGTCCAATTATACAGTTGGGTATCGCCCTGTTCAATCCGGAAGTATAACTGACTTTCAAACTGCCCTAAACGAGCGTAGAAGTTCTCCACCTCAGCTTTGATTGATTGCATATCAATGTAGAACTGCTGTTTTTTGATGTCTGTCTGCTGTGGCAGTACACTGCACTGCATGTGGAGAGGTGGTTGCTGCTGTTGTTACCGATGATGCTGACTGCCCAAAATGAGGAGCCTCTTGGGGCTGGAGGGAGCTGCTGTACCCGGCTCAATCCGCGCCAGCGCGTGCCGACCCTGGTGGACGGCGATTTCGTCATCCGCGAATCCGCATTGCCATTTTCATCCTTGCTGCTGCTGCCGTTTTTGCTGAAGCCTTTGTTTAAAATCGGCAGTATGATGACCGACTCCCATTGTAATTAAATCAGCTTGCAGGTTCTGGATTTCTTCCTGTTCTTGAGCAATTTGAGCATCAATCTGGGGTTGATATGTATAGTAATAACTGAGGGCAGAATAAATGGCAGCCAGGGAAATTTCTGGGTGTTGAAAGTGCAGTTCTTCTGGACTCCAGCCGTGGGCGTGTTTTTCTTGAATCAGTTGGGCAACTGAAACGCGACTATGGGCAATTGTTGCCTTATTTTGAGCATCAATGTCTAGGTATTGCCAAGTTACCGGAGTATCGGTGATGAATGTCATATTGAGGATGGGGATATGGGTTGATACTAGGGGGTTACGACTATTATAGCCAAGTTGCCAGAAACCGGGTTTCTATTACTATCTTTGTTAAGATACAGAAATCCTGGCCGAAACCTGGTTTCTTAGAGTCAGATTTACTCTTTCTGGATTTCTAGGTTGGCGAAGTGTTCTTGCACGAGGCGATGGATGAAGCGGTAGCGATTGCCGACTCGTTGCAGGATGAGGCGTTCTGTACAGTAGTCGAGGAAGCGGGTGATATTCCAGGGCATTTGACCTGTTAAACCAAGGATCAGGCGAAATAGATAATATTTGATTAAGTCAAGCCCCCGTNTTGATAAGCAGAACTCGTAATCGCCAAAAACAAAGGCTGACGAATAAAATCAACAATCTTTTCCGACCCGTTGATACTCTCCCAAAACTCCCCTAGATTAACCGAGGTAAAATAATCCCGAATTTGCTCATTCGTCAAATCCTCCAAACAAATCGCCCCATTTAAGTGCAACATCTCATGATCTTTATATTCCTCATATTCTTCCTTGCGACTGCACACCACCAAATGCAACGGCGAAAACTCACCGCCTAAAAACTGATTAATTGCTCGGACACACTTCGCCTGACGTTCCGGCGGCAACTCATCCAACCCATCCAACAACAGCACTAACTCCTTCTCCCGAAGCCACTGTTCCCCGATTTCCTGACTCACTCCCCTAAGCTGAGATAGAACCCACTCCTTAATCGAAGGGTCATATTTTTTCTGTTCCCAGACTTTGGGAAACTCCCGTTTTGTCACCTCCTGCCAACTCGCAAGCTCCAAAATCACCGGAATGGGGGCATCGCTATCCCTTTCTGCCCGCTCAATCAAGGCTTCCGCTAACTCTAATAAGGTCGTGGTTTTGCCGCCCCCCGGTTTGCCCAAAATCAGGAACTTGCCGGAAATGGTGGGATTATCAAACACATCCAGAATCGTCGTCTGGGGGGGTAACTGAACCCTGCGCTGTTCCCCCACTTTCACCGACATATCCCAAGGACGTTGCACCTGCTGGGGTTGCTGTTCCTTGCCCAAATTCACGAACGCTGCCCGGTGGATAGACTGGGTTAAACGGCTTTCCACCTCGGTTCGCATTTGAGTTAAGATATTTTGACGATCGCGATACTCCTGTTTAGATAACTGTCGCCCCCCCGGTTGATTGTGCAGCGCCTCCAACCCTTGCCGCACCTCTTGACGAAATTCCGTCACTTCTTGGCGCAACTCCACTAGGCGTTCCTCTAGGGTTTGTAACAATTCGGTGATGGTGGTTTCCATCACCCCCAACCGTTGACAGACTTCCGCAAAACCCGACTCAATACCACGGGAAACCTCCCGAAAAAATGCCTGCTGCTGGGTGACACTTCCCCGCAACTGGGTTTCCAATTCCTGAAACTGTTGCAAGATTTGGCTGAACTCCCCAACATTGACCCCCCCTGGATTGGCTTGCAGTTGCCTCAGTTGTGCCTGCATTCCCGTCAGTAACTGCAACGTTAACCCCGCAAAGGCTTTCCCATCCTTGGCAAAGTCTTCCTTGAGGGTTTCTCGCAAGGCTTTGGGGAAGGTGGTATGGAGTAATTCCGCGACTTGTTGACGCACCTCTGCGGGAATGGGAAAGCCACCCCCTTTACAGGCAGCCATGTTGAGGCGGATGAAGATATCACCCCATTCTGTAGCGGTGAGGTTGCCTTGTTGGGTGAGTTGGTATTCTTGGGGGGTGAGGAATTGGTCGAGTTGGGCTTCTCGTATTTCAGGGTAACGTTGCTGGGTGAGTTCCTGTTGGGCGATTGTAACCCAATTATCCTTGGCTTGGGCGGCGATTTTTTCCAGATGTTGGCGGGTTTTGCCGCGCTGTGATTTGGCGGCGAGGGTGATGACGGCAGCTATGGCTTTCCCCACGGCTTTGGTTAAATCCTGATTTTCTAGGGAAACTCCCCCCTCTCCTCCATCGATTAAGGCATCAATGACATTGGCAGTATTGCCCGCAGCCACACTCCCTAGGGCAGTTGCCAAGACTGTCCCCCAAACAATCCCTTCTCCGGCGAGTAAAGGAGGAAATGCCACGCCACCCAAGACGCAGCTACCACCGACGATTAATTTTACGAGCGATCGCCTAATTCCCATAGGCCTGTCATCTCAGCTTGATTGTAGGTCTAGGATAAACAATCAATAGAACGATTGACTAACCTGAAGGGTAGTTAAATATACAAGTCCTAACGGCTTATTTCCCAACTTTCCCTAAGATACCGCCTCATGGAGATCGTCTGGGGTTAAATGGGGATGAAGAACCTTACCATCGCGGAACCAAACAATGCGCTGCGTTTGTCTGGCGACATCGGGTTCGTGCGTTACCATCACCACTGTCATCCCGGCTGCATTCAGTTCGCTGAAAATATCCATAACTTCCTGGGTGGTTTTGGTATCTAGCGCCCCAGTTGGTTCATCGGCGAGTAATAACACAGGTCTATTGACAATAGCACGGGCGATCGCCACCCGTTGTTGCTGTCCCCCCGATAGCTGGTTTGGCTTGTTCTGCATCCGGTTTTCCAAACCCACCCGCCTTAACGCCTCAGCCGCCCGTTCTGAACGTTCTTTTGGAGGCACCCCCGCGTATACCATTGGTAACATGACATTTTCTAGGGCTGTCAGTTGCGAAAGCAAATGGAACTGTTGGAACACAAACCCTAATTTCTGATTGCGAATTTGCGCCAGTTGGTTAGACGGCATTTTCGCCACATCCACCCCATCAAGATAATAACTACCACTCGAAGGCCGATCCAAACAGCCAATCACATTCATCGCTGTCGATTTTCCAGAACCCGACGGCCCCATAATAGAGCAATATTCGCCTTGTTCTACCGTTAAACTCACATCTTCTAAAGCCCGAACTTCGATATCTCCCATGCCATAAACTTTAGAGATATTCTCCAATCTCACAATCACAGGTTTATGGTGTGAGTTCGAGGTAAAAGATGGGCTAACGACTTCGCTTTCTGAAAATTGATAACTCATGATCGATCGCCAGTTATGTTAAAGGTGGGGAAGAAGAGGGTGGGGAGATGGGGGGAAGAAGAGGTAGGAAAACTTGGTAATTATTAACTCAGCACTCCTTTCCTCACTCAGAACTCGGAACTAACTCAGCACTTAGCACTCCTTTCCTCACTCGGAACTCGGAACTCGGAACTGACTCAGCACTCAGCACTTTCCACTCAGCACTTAAGTTAGGCGCTTCTGAGGGCAACGATGGGATCGAGTTTAGCGGCTTGTCTGGCGGGAACGACACCGAAGAATAGACCAATTCCGCCGGAAACGCCGACTGCAATTGCGATCGCACTTGCTGAAACCCCTGCATTCAAGGGACTGAAAGCCCCTACCAGCAAAACGCCACTGATGCCTAACCCGGTTCCAATGGCACCACCCACGGCTGATAAGATAATCGCTTCAATCACAAACTGAATTAAGATATCTTGCTCGGATGCACCAATGGCTTTTCGCAGACCGATCTCTTTTGTCCGTTCGGTAACGGATACCAGCATAATATTCATAATGCCGATACCCCCAACAAATAGCGAAATTCCTGCAACCGCAGCCAACATTAAGGTTAACGCCCCGGTAATGCTGCCCAGAATATTCATTAAGTCTTTCTGGTTGCGAACGGTAAAATCATCCTCATCAGTAATTTTGTGCCGCAGTCTTAGCAAGTTCTCAATCTGAAACTGCGCCGCACCCATACTTTGCTCGTCTCTCACCGAAACTGAGATAAATGTCACCTGCATCCCATAGGGGGAAGTTCGCCCGGTAATGCGGTTTGCCATTGTGGTTAAAGGGACATAGGCATTCATATCCATATTGNATCCTCTCTCTGGCGAGGAGAGTTCGATACTCTCAAAGTGTACTTACACTTTAGAAAATGGCTCGCCAATGCCTACGAACCGAAGGAAGAAGATATTGAAAATGTGGTGATGGGAGAGATCCGCCAAGTCGTGCGGCGTGTCGTTAACCCCTTCTGGATGATTCGGGAGGTTTTCAAGTATGGCAAAGACTGTGAAATTGTAGCCCCTGATAGCGTGCGCGATCGCTTTCGGCGAGAACTTCAGGAAATGTGCGATCGCTACCACCTGAACCGCAACCCAGAATAACTCACTCGCCAGAGAGAGGATCGATCTCAAGGCGATCGCACACTATTGCTACAGAGAATCCTCTAAGGAATCGGTTATGACACTCACAGGCAAAGTTGCCCTCGTTACTGGGGCGGGTTCCGGTATTGGTAAAGCCAGTGCTATTCTTTTAGCGCAGCAGGGGGCGCGAATTGCAGCCCTTGGACGGACTAGGGATGAGTTGCAGGAAGTCGTTGACACCATTCAAAAGCAAGGGGGAGAAGCTTTAATCGTAGAAGCGGATATTGCTGAACCAAGGGAGATGCAACAAGCGATCGCTAAAATTATCGACCAATGGGGACGACTCGATATTGTGTTCGCCAATGCGGGAATTAACGGCGTTTGGGCCCCGTTGGAAGAATTAGAACCCCAAGAGTGGCAGAAAACGATTGATATCAACCTCAACGGGACGTTTTATACCGTCAAATATGCAGTCCCTTACCTGAAAAAACAAGGCGGTGCGATCGCCATTACCTCTTCAGTTAACGGAACCCGGATGTTTAGCAACACGGGCGCAACGGCCTATGCTTCTACTAAAGCGGCGCAGGTGGCGTTTGCTAAAATGATTGCCCTAGAATTGGCAAAAGATCGGATTCGGGTCAATGTTATCTGTCCCGGTGCAATTGATACCAATATCGATCAAAGCACCGATCGCCAGGATTTAGAAGAGGCGCAAGAACCAGTAGAGTTTCCTGAAGGACAAATTCCGCTAACCGATGGCAAGTCTGGGACTTCCGAACAAGTGGCCCAATTGGTTTTATTCCTGGTTTCCGATGCCTCTAGTCATATTACGGGGACGGAAATCTGGATTGACGGGGCGCAGTCGTTACTGATGGGTTAAAAAATAAAGGTTGCATCCCCTAATCGTCCGTGCTACAATGAAAGACGGACTTAAGCGGATGTGGCGGAATTGGTAGACGCGCCAGATTTAGGTTCTGGTTCCGAAAGGAGTGAAGGTTCAAGTCCTTTCATCCGCACTTTTTCTCAGTAGCCTAGAGCTACAGGATAATTTGCCATAAGCCCACAACGCAAGCCAGCATTGCCAGGTGTTGCGGGATTAAGTTTTGCAAGGGTTGATGAGAAATTTTTTGGGTGAGAATCACGCTACAAAATAGAGCAAAGATCAGCGTGACGCCTTGCAGGAACGCAATCACAGCCGGATCGGCGACAATAAGGGGAACGCCAACCTTGCTATAACCAAACGTGGCGAGGGTGACAGGGACCGCTCGACCGGCTTCGGTTAAGCCTAAATGGAGATAATGGGCTAAGTTTGCGCCTAAGACTAGAGGCAAGTAACCGTAGGCTAATTCTACAAACGGACGGGGTGTAAGCTGGTGATTGAACAGTTGTAACAGACCGTAGCCGCAAAGCGCGATCGCAACGGGTATCAGCAATACCAACACGGCCAGCCCTGCGTGAATGCCAAAATGGGTTAAGTCCCCATTCAATCCCAAAAACCGATTGATTTCGGGCAAGCGATGCAACAAGACTGCCCCGAATAAGAGAAATAATAGCGCTACTTCCGAGTAAGTGGGGGTATGACTTGTCCACAGTTCAATTCCCGGCGGGCGGAAATTCAACTCAACCGAACGATGGGGACAGGCTTTCAGACAAGTCATGCACAGTACGCAATTGCGATTATCCACCAATTGGGCGGGATGGGAATAGACCGGACAACCGCCCGTTTCCATGCCTTCCCCTTTCTGCGGGCCGCCTTTATAACATTGATAGGTGGTACAAGTGGCAGAACAGATTCCTTGTTGGGCGCGCAGTTCAATCATCGCTAATTTAGCAAACATCCCGTTCATGCCGCCAATGGGACAGAGGTAGCGACACCAAAAGCGCCGTTCAAATAAAATTGAGAAAATGACAGCCCCAGCGGTAATTAATAGCAGCAAACACCCCGACAGATAGGCTGTATTCTCTAAATTCCACAACTCTTCCCACAGGAGAATGAGGGTAAACAAGCCAAACAGGAACCAACCGCCCCATTTCTCGGCTAAGGCGCGGGGCCATCCTTGGAGTTGTCGCGGGAATATTTTTAAAGAGAGGGTTTGCGCCAATTCTCCATAAATCATAAACGGACAGAAGGCACACCACAGCCGCCCGACGAAGGGAAAGGCGATTAAGATTAACGGCCACCACCAGGCCCAAAATAGATTTAAGGCGATATTGCGATCGCGCGTTTGCGGGCCAAATAATAATAAAGCCACAACAAGCGCAAAAGCCCACAAGGTAAAGCCATAATTGATGCGATCCGGCCACCAAGGACTGCGTAGAAATTGCCGTAACTGGGGATATGCGTTCAACAGGTTGAGGCGAAACCGTCTTTCTTTCTTACTCGCCGACCAAAAGACATCTTCAGTTAATTCTGCCGCACCATCGGATTGAACGATTGCTCGTTCGATTAACCCTTCTAATTCGGTAATATTGCCGGGAAAATCGTACCCTTGCAAGCGACGCAACGCTTCTGGGGTGACTTTGGGCTTATCAACCCCCCGCTTGCGGCAGAACAAACTGATGTAATACTCCACCTTGGCCTCAATATCGGCTTTCCGCACGCGCAACGGGGGAACTTTGATAATTCTCACCAAGCGTTCCACTTGGGGCAAGCGCTTTTCCGAGGTAATTAAAATTCTCGCCTGACATCGACGGGGTTCCGGTTGGGGTTCGCCCTCGCGATGGACGGGGGTATAGTATCCGGTTTCGAGTAAGGGTAGCAGTTTTTCTTGTAAAACAGGGGCTAAGTCTTGCAGGTTATTGAGAACGAGGGTACCGTCCCCCAAATATTCTAAAATTCCCGGCTTGCCACCTACTCTCCCAAATAGGTCTGCGCCGCTAGCTTGGATGACATCGCAATTGATTTTAATAATGGGGCGCTTGCGATCGCTCGAACCAAAATGAATCAGCGAAGCAATATTATCTTTACCCAAACCCGGTTCGCCAAAAATTAACACGGGTTCGCGACTATCGGCGGCGGCGCGAATTTCCGAACGCAACCGTACCGCATAGCGACTGGTGCCCATAATGCCCCGTTTGACTTTGGGGACTAAATAGGGACGCAGGGCAACTTGGCGTTCCTGTTCAAAGGCAAGTTGAGATTGAACTTCGACTAATTCGTCCGCCAGTTGTCGCGAGAAAGTCCGGCTCACTTCTGGATGCTCCTGGGCGATCGCGCTAAACTGTTCGGCGGGAATCTTCCACAGAATGCACTCGCTATTGGCGATCGCGCTCATTTGGGCGGCTTGCTCTAATAGCACCTCCTTGAGGTAAAGAACCGATCCAGGCAGCAGCGAGGCAGAAATGACATTTTCTCCCGTTTTCGAGCGCTGACGCGTCTCTAAATAGCCGGAAACCAGAATATAAAGAGCCGATGGATTCTCCCCTTGGGTCATCAACGTTTGTTGAGCCGGGAGAGTGTGCGGTTCCATCGCCTGCGCGATCGCCCCTAGCACCGTTTCCGATAGCGTCCCCAAGGGCGATCGCTCTTGCAACCACTGAACGCGCTTGTCTGTTTCCCCATTGGATGGCTCATTCACTGCCCAACCCTCCCGGCTACCAATCCACCTGCGATCGCTCCTGAACCACGCGCTGATAAACAGTTTCCGTCTGTTTAGCAATCTTGGACCAACTAAAACGTCGGCCTAAATCCTCATAGGCATTATCAATTAGCCACTGCGCGTAGCCCGGATTTCTCAACACCTCCAGTATGCCCCATGCCAGCGAATCCGGGTTATTCGTCCAAGTCACCACCCCCGTTTTCGTGTGGCGAACCACCTCCGGAAGCCCTCCCGTATCGGAAACTACCACCGGAACCCGCGCCGCAAAACTTTCTAGCGCCACAATCCCAAACGGTTCGTATAAGCTAGGGAACACCGCACAGTCAGCCACCGTTTGAAAGCGGTCTAAATCGGCATCCGAAAGAAACCCGGTAAAGTAGCAGCGATCCCAAATGCCCAAATTCCACGCTTGGCGCTTGAGATGATCCGTATTCCCACCCCCAATAATCACAAACTTGGCATAGCCATGCATTTCCCACAACACCTTGGGGGCGGCATTCAGTAAGACTTCCACCCCTTTTTCATAACTCATGCGACCGACATAATAGACAATTTTTTCCCCATCATTGGCAAAGCGATGGCGGAAGGCGTTGCGATCGAAATCGGTGGGATGCTTTTTCTTCTCTGGGCGAATGCCATTGTAGATCGCATCCATCTTGTCCCAAGGGGAGGTTAGCGCCCGTTCTACCTCCCGTCGCATATAGTCAGTACAGACAATAATCCGCCAAGCTTCGTGGGCGAGTAGCTTTTCTTTCCCGTCAATATAGTAATGGGTGGGATTGTGCAAACCGTTATAGCGACCGTATTCCGTGGCGTGAATCGTCGCAATGAGGGGAATTTTGAAGACTTGCTTCAGCGCGATCGCCGCATCGGCCACTAACCAATCATGGGCATGAATCAGATCGAATGGGCCTTCTTCGAGGATTAACTTTCCCCCATGTCGCCCCATACTCTCATTCATATTCACAACCCAATGAAAAAAGTCGTGACTATGCCCCATTTGAACGCGATGAACTGCTATCCCATCCACGCGTTCGTACAACGGCGCTTCCCCAAACTCAACCGTCAGTAGGTGAATTTCGTGACCGAGTTTCGCCAATTCCGGGTACAGTTCTGCCACATGACGGGCAATTCCGCCAACAATTCGGGGAGGAAATTCCCAAGCCAGCACCAAAATTTTCATGCCTTCGTGCCTTCTACAATCTCGACTAAATCCAGGTTGACATATGGCTTAAGCTGGGGGACGCAATAGCGAATCAACATTGCGCCGAAAAGCCTGCCAAGCTTCTATTTTGTCCTGGGGAGATTCTGCACCTTTTTGCAAGAGAATCACGCCATTTTTGATTTCTTTTAAGCCGTAGGAACGGTTTCCGAGCATTTGGTCGATCAGAGTCATGCTTTGTTGGAGGCGTTCGCGATCGCGTCGAAAGGCAACTTGATATTCTCGCAGTTGCCACAAATCGGCAATGACATAATCAACACTTTCCACTTGGCGATCGTCATTGCGTAACAGAATATGATCGGGAAAGCGCAAAATTTCTCGCCGTCCCGACAAATGCGGTACCAGATAAGTTGTCGCCGAAACGCTAGCCTCATCAGGAACCTGGGCAAGTAGGGGGCGAATATCCTCCCGCACATGCTGCCAGCGTTGGGGCAAAGAAACATAAACCCAAGGTTGGATCGAATCGGGAATAATAAACGAAAAAGTGCGGTTTGGGTTCGACATAAATGTCAGCACCACCGACAGGGCAATACAAGCCATCCAGAATTTGCGAAAATCAATTGGCCAGCGCGGGGCCAAGGTATTGATATCCTGACTTTGGTGAAGCCGTTGGCGGTGTCCCCACCACAAAATTGTGCCGTAGAATAAGCCTGGAATCACGGTTAAGGCATAGCGAATATTAATCGCCAGTACCGAGTCTCCTTGACCGAGAAACAACTTGAGAAAGGGAAAACCTGCGATCGCCCAAGCGCCGCCAGAAAGCGCCGGGATAAACGCTAAAGGCAGCCACTGACCCAACAGGTATTTTAAAGTTCCCCAGAAGGGCGAAAACAACTCGCCCACTAAGCGCAAAGGCTGGCTGATAATTCCCCAAATAATATCCAGGGTGGTGGCGCGATCGCCCTCAGCATACTGCCCAAACCGTTCGATCATAAAGCGGCGGGAAATATCCTCAGAAAACAAGGGCATAATCAGGTTGGTCAAAACCAGCATATAGCCGAAGCTGAGGCAGCAAGTGGCTAACCCCACTTGAGGATGGCGGCGGCTAACCACTAAATAGAAGCCAACCCCAAATAAGACCACCCCAGAGTCTTCGCGAATGGCTAAAATTAATACCGCTAGCGGCCAAAACAACCACCAGATGCGCTTTTCCATTGCCAGCAGCAGGCTAAACACAAACAGCGGCAGTTGGGAACTATCGTGAAAGTTGGTTAAAGTGGGCCCGATGACGGCATTCGCCCCATAGTAGCTCGCAGTAATTAACGCTGCAATTTGCGGTTGGACATGAACGCGCGCTAGGACATACAACACTAACCCAGCAGCAGTAATTAACGTCACCTGAAGTACGCTTAAGGTTGCTGGTGAAGGAAATAAGGCGTATAACGGAAGCCACAGGAGTAATGCCGGGGTGAAGTGCTGTCCGAGGCGATGATAAAACACCTCTGGAACGTCACCATCATGGACGACGTTGGTAGAAAGGCTCGAAGACAGGGAACTCTGAAAGAAGCGGCCGTGGATGCCGTTCCAGAAGACCTGATTAAAAATACCCTGATCGAAGTCTGCATAAAAGCTGTAATAGCGATGCAAGATGAAAATCAGGGTTAATCCGAAAAATACGCTAGCGCTGGCGATCGCCACCCGCACTCCCGGTTTTTTGAGTTCGCTTAATTCCATTTCCCACTCCCCCAACCCACAATCATTTCCCTACTCATGAAAACTGTAGACTCAATCCTCACTCAAAAATCTCCCATCCATTATCAGATGACCTGATAGATTATTAATTAAATTTGAAGCTTCGTCATCAATTGCGAGGGCTGTAGCGAACGGACCATGCAGGCAACTTCTGAAAAGCTTACCCACAACGATCTCCCTTTACAACTTTTGCTGTTTGTGGATAAACGTCCCCACTCAGCAGAGCAAATTCGCCAGATTCGTCACTACCTCAAACAACTCAGTACAGAATACCCGTTTGAGCTAACGGTTGTGGATGTTGGCGAACAACCGCATTTAGCCGAACACTTTCGACTAGTTGCCACGCCGACGCTACTGAAAATTCATCCCGAACCCCGCCAGTCTCTAGCCGGAACGAACTTAACCGAACAACTCGAAAAATGCTGGCCGCGCTGGCAGCGTTCTGCGGAAACCTTTCTGGCTCAACAAAATCTAGCAGATGCTAGCGCTGCGGACGATCGCTCCCCAAAGTCCGAAAAATCCTCACTTGCCCATTCGGCGGAGTTGATTCAATTATCTGACGAGGTGTTTCGCCTCAAGCAAGAAAAGGAGCATCTCCAAGAACAGTTACAGTTTAAAGACCGGATTATCGCGATGCTGGCTCACGATCTACGCAACCCCCTGACAGCAGCATCGCTCGCGATTGAAACCTTGGAGTTAAGTCAAAAAAATATCGATCGAGGCAACTCTCCCCGTCTTAATCCCACTTGGATGAACCAGTTGCTCAAACATGCTCGCCTGCAAATTAAGGCAATGGATCGGATGATTACGGATATCCTTCAGGTTGCAAAAGGCACTAATGCTAGGTTTAATGTTGTGCCGCAAAAAATGGATTTAGGAGCGCTCTGTCAAGAGGCTTTAGATCGGCTAGATGAACAATTTCAACTCAAAACTCTCACAACTGAAACGGATATTCCTCAAGATTTGCCTTATGTATATGCCGATCCAGAACGCGTTCGTCAAGTGATTATTAATTTACTTGATAACGCGATTAAATATACGCCAACGGGAGGTAAAATCCACTTGTCTATTTTGCATCGCACCACCCAGAAAGTGCAGGTTAGTATTTGCGATACAGGTCCAGGTATTCCGGAAGATAATCAAGAAAAAATTTTTGAAGATCGTTTTCGCTTAAAGCGCGATGAAGAGCAAGAAGGATATGGAATCGGACTCTCTTTGTGTCAGCGTATTGTCCGAGCACATTACGGTCAAATTTGGGTGGATTCTGGCTCGCTTCAGGGCAGTTGCTTTCACTTTACCTTGCCAGTTTATCGCTCCTAAGCCTTTATAGATAAGGAAGAGCGCTTATTTAAAGTTTAGATTAAGAGGGTTGGCAAAACCTTACAATAACTTACAATAAAGGTCTTGAAGTTTATCGTAAAGTGCTGTATGGACTGGCGGTTAATGTCAGTTTATAGGTTTTTGTCGAATCTTCTATAAAAAAACAAAAAAGGATTCTTAAAGCCGGGAAAAAAGGTAATTAATGTTTTCTTGAAGTCCGTAAAATAGCCATTTACGATCGTTTTTAACCAGTGCTACGATGAGGTCAATTAACAGCGAATCAATTGTCCTGTTGCTAAATCGCTTCCAATCCTGCTCATGCCTCGTTCTGATTCGTTGTTAGCTCTGTTTCTGTCCGTCAACCGCTTTCCTGCACGAATGGTGCCGCTTAAACTATGCAATCTGAGCCTTTAGAATATCAATCTTCTTCCTCTGAGATCGGAATTTATGAATGTGAAGTCTATTTAAAGTTTAGGTTAATAGAAGAAAAAGGCGCTCTGAGCGATCGCGATCAGTTGCTCGACACCTTGCTTGATGCCTTCGCCGAAGGGGAAGATGGCTACCTCGAAAGCTTGCAAGTCCATGTGGAAGCTCAAAGAATTTCCGAAAAGAAAGCTTCTGCCAGAATGCGACGCAAGCTGATCCGCCTGCGAAATTCTGATAAACTGAAGTAACGCGACCGGGGGATCGCCTAGTCCCCCAAGCACCTGAGTGCGCTTTAACCGGGCAAAAAAGCCAACCCCCCAAAAACTTTTGAAAGGGTGTTGACAAACTCCAAAAAGCAGGTTAAGTTAATAAAGGTGCGAGACGCAAGCCCCCATCGTCTAGAGGCCTAGGACACCTCCCTTTCACGGAGGCGACAGGGATTCGAATTCCCTTGGGGGTACTCAAAATCAATCTCAAAGAGAGACAGGCAAACACAGCTTGTCTCTCTTGCTTTTGGATCAACGCTCTCTTTGAGCAGGAGACAAGCGCCCCTACTCAGTAGACTGCCAAAGTACAAGAGTTCGACGTTAATCGGCTGGACTCTCGCTCGTCGCTTGGGGTACCGATTGACCCAGTTGAGGCTCTGTACCGGCCAGGAGACGCTGCATATTGCTGCGGTGTCGCCACAGGACAAATAAACCCGCCACTAAGCCAAAAAGTTGATAAGCCAGGGGTTGATGTAAAAGCACCATCAACGCAGAAACCGCGATCGCGCCCGCAATGGAACTCAAAGAGACGATCCGCGAGATGGCTAAAACCGCAGCAAACACCCCCACCGTCGCCAAGCCGACTTGCCAAGACATCGCCAGCAGAATCCCCAAACTCGCAGCAACGGACTTTCCACCCTTAAAATTTAGCCAAATCGACTTGCTGTGACCAATCACCGCCGCTAACCCTCCTAGCGTCACCATCCAGGGCTGCCAAGCCGCCAAAGGGGCTAAAAGACTCAAGGAGTACGCCCACTTCACCAGGGCGATCGCAGCGGCTCCTTTACCAATATCCACCAAAAGCACGATCGCGGCCGGTCCTTTGCCTAACGTGCGTAAAACATTGGTTGCACCCGTTGAACCCGAACCCACCTCTCGGAGATCCACGCCTTTGAGCCAGCGTCCAAGTAAATAGCCGATGGGAATAGAACCCAATAAATAAGCCGCAACGAACAAGCCGCCGTTAATCAATATCTCATTTGCCATAAAATTGGGCTGTTATGGAATGTACTGATTTTAAGGAGCAGGAGTTCCCAAATCAACTTGGTGTAGCGAGCCAACTCCTAAAGAACGCTTCCATAACGGAGCTAAAGAGCGAAACAAGACTCAAAATAGCAGCGGACTTATCCTTAACCTCAGTCCTCATTTCTCCTCTACCAGAGAAACGGCAATCTTCATCACCCTCAAGCCTCTATCGGTCAATTTATGAAAGCCAGAATAGTTATAAAAACTAGACTGGCTGCCTTTTTCAGCGCTCGTTTTCCACGTTAAACAGCAGACTCAGAATTATCCTGTCTCTATAGATAGAAATGAAATTGACGGAATTTCTATCTTTAGGGGTGAAAAAAAGGTGCCAAGTGGCACCCATCCGTAAACATAGGGCAAGTCGAGCATCGAAGAGCAAGCCAATTTGCTGTGAAACAAGAGCCTTAAGTCCGTTGTTTTAAGTGATGAACGGGTGTTAGTTACCGTTACGGGCTTGCACAAATGCCAGAGTCAGGCTGTCTGGTGCTAGGAAGTGAGCCAGATGGAAGGCGCGATCCTCCGTTTTCAAGAGGATTTGTTCGTAGAGATAGCGGGTAGCGCGATCGCCTAAACTCTCGGCTTGGGCTGCTTGTTTGCGGATTGCTTGGATAATAGATTGTTCGGCTTTGAGGTCATTTTCCACCATTTGCCGACAGGTGTAAACGCCATCCGATTCCGGTTCAAAGCAGCAGAGTTCTGCCAGTTTGGTAAAGCTGGCGGCGGGCGTTCCTCCTAAACCATTTAAACGTTCGCCTAATTCGTGAACGTGGTCTTGTACGGCATCATAGCTATCGTTGAAGAATTCATGCAGCGAGTAAAACTCGGAGCCTTCCACTACAAAATGATGTTTTTGGTATTGCAAATATAAGGCTTGGAAGCTCGATAGGACAACGTTGAGACCTTCACAAATGGGAGCAGTGACGGATTGATCGAGCATAATTGGGTTATCGTAAACCCGATCGAAGGATCTCAGTAAATTTTGTGTCTCANTTGTGAAGACAATGCCTAACATTTCAATGTTCAAAGGATTAGTGTCTTTATGGACTTCTCGCAACCGGGCTAGCCGTCTTTCGAGTAACTGAATCCCAATCAGCGATAGCGGTTCGGGTTTAGCCGGAAGCATATAGAAATCGCTAGCGGTGAGGGCGCTGCGAGTCAGTAGATTGTATCCCGGAGCGCAATCTAAGATGATGAAATCGTATTCTGGGAGAACGGGCTTTAAAATTCCACTGATTAATACACGCTCAAAGTTGTTCCAAACCTGCTCGAAATTCGTCTGAGTATTTCGGGGCGAACCGTTTGCACCTTCATGATATACGGCTTTTTCGTACATCATTTCTGAAACTGAAAATTCATCGTACATATCAATATCTCCGGGTAATAAATCTAACCCTTTGACGGCACAAATATACGGCTGAATCAGTTCTTGAATGGTGTGATTTGACTGTACGAGGGGGTTAATGGCTTTGGCAATTAATTGCCGACAGGTGCGCCTTTCTTTGCGGAGTTTCGCGAAGTGAGATGGCTGCATTAAACTCAGCGTTGCACTAATTTGCGTATCTAGGTCTATGACCAGAACCCGCTTATTGTAATGCTTGGCGAGCGAAGTTGCGAGATTGACGGTTAGCGTCGTTTTCCCAACGCCACCTTTCATATTGACAGTGGAAATAATGTATCCCATTGGTCGAGTCCTTGCTTGAAAGAAGATGCGATCGCCCTTTTGGGATCGCTTCGCCTCCCAATCATCATAAAGGTTATGTTGGGTTTGCGCGTCTTAATCAGACAAACAAAGTTTGGCACCCAGCACATCTAGCCAAAGTGCGAACCTCAATTTGCTTTCTCCCCCGACATCGACCGACTTTAGCAGATTGTCTGGGGATCGTAAAATTGTATAAGTTGTTTAGACCCCGCAAAATATTATAAACTTTTGTAAAAGTCTCTCAGGAATCCGTCACAATGCCCGCTAAAACAGGATTTGGGAAACCGCAACCCCAGAAAAACAGCAACAGTACGGCTCGACGCGTCAAAGCGGAAAAGCAATATGAAAAAATGTCCTCTAAAGGGATGCCAGAGTTTGCGATTTTTGCTCGGATCAAAGATAAAAAAAACTGGTACCCCGTCGGCTCTCTTACGGTGAATCGCAGCAATCAAATTAACCAAGCGATTTTCGCCAACTTAGAAGACTTGCGCCAGGGTGCTTTTCGCCTGTATCCCATTCTGCGGAAAAACCAGCAAAACCTAGAGTACGGCTACAAACTCAAAGGCGAAGAGTTTGCAGACGAACCCATCCAGCTTGCTGTCCCCCCGCAACCCGGTGCAGGGAATTTAATTCAAAACACCGTTGCGAACGTAACTCATGCAGTTTCTGGTCTATTTAAACGCAAATAACCCCGCAGGGAGAGACGTGAATCCGCGTCTCTCCCCAATTTTAGGATTGGGGTGGAGCCGTTACCCCCATGCGAATTTCCGAACACAGCGACGCCATGCTAAAGCCGCCAAACCGCTTCAGGATGCTTGTTCTCAAACGTAAATTGGGGCTAGCAAACCACAAGCGTTCCTCAGAATACATGGTTTCGTAGTCCGTAATCAGGGTTAAGGCACCATCGTCGCCCATCACGTAACGTCCAGCGACGGGAACCTTTTCGGCATAACCCACTTCGCGCAACAGTTTTCCCTCATTCGGCTGGTCTGGATCGGCAACCGGAACTAGAACGGTAGAACCACTGTGCTTTTCTTCATCCCAGTCCATCGTGCCATTCCACGTCACGCGAGCGCCACACAAAGCCAAAGCCGGATCGATTTGATATTGTTCGCAGAGTTTGGCAATGGCGGGATCGTTTGCCTCTAGCATGGCAATCTCAATATTCGATTGACCCGACTCTGTTTGTTTAAAGGCGAGGTGGTGAGCAGTTCGCTGAGAAAACCACTTACCCGAACTTTGTTGAAAAAACTCCGTAATATCCATGAATTGCGGGACTTAATTATCTTTTACTTATTATTCACGATTCTGAAGTCCCGTTGAACCGGGTTAAGCCATCAGATTCATCCCTATTTTGCCTTAATTTTGCCCGCTTTTAGAGCGGATCTGGGGTAGTCGGCGGCGGGGTGGGGTTCATTTGTCGATCGATCTGCTCGATTTGGCGGATAAAATGGTTGCGGCGAATCTTCAACTGCTCGGCGAGGGCTAAGGCTCGACGGAAGGAATCTAAGGCTTGGGGATAGTCTTGGCGCGAGAGGCTGATTTGAGCCATGCGATCGTAAGTGTTCATCATCCCGTGAGCATCGTAGGCTTGGGAGTTGACTAATAGCAGAATTTTATAGACTTCTAGGGCGGCTTCGAGTTGTTGCTCTTGGCGATAGAGTTGACCTAAGCGTTCTAAAGCAATGGCCGCATCGTCTAACTGTTGTAGGGTTTGAGCCAGGGTAAAGGCTTCTTCGTATTGGGTGGCGGCTGTTTGCAGTTCGCCCAGGGTTTCGTAGCTAGCGGCGATCGCTAATTTTAACTGAGGAACTTCCCGCAGGCGATTAGCTTGGCTGTAGAGTTCCACTAAAGCCAGCCGCGCGTCAATACCGGGTTGCACCTGTTGTTGTCGATCGTAGATATAGGCTAGCTGTTGATAGAGGGTAATTTGGGAATTGCGATCGCCTCTAGCCTGGGCATCCGTTAACAACTCTTGATAAATAGCCCCCGCTTTCGGATAGTTCAGCCATCCCAGATACAATTGCCCCATTGTTTGCAACGTCTGCAATTCAGAGGTACGGTCTTCCTGAGTCCGGGCATGGGCTAGAAGTTGTTCGTAAATGGCGATCGCCTGTTCGGGGGTGCGAAGTTGCTGATACGCCGCGCCTAACTGCCGCAATACGCCCCAATCGGGTGGATTCTGGGTTTGGGCAGTGGCTTGAATTTGCTCCAAGCGGCGGGTAATGACTCGAACAACTGGAGCGTTATTTTCTCCCCAAGCATAACTCCCCACTCGTCCCAAGGCTTCCACCTCCGCCATCGGCCCCAACGCCCGACGCAAGCGCAACTCCCGATACCAGGTTTCAAACGCTTGTGCCCGATCCCCCGCCCTGAGTTGCGCCAGAGCCTCTAGATTGAGTCCATCTAAAGCTACCCCTAACGCTTCGGCTTCCGAGCCGCTTAACGGCGCTTTAGGGTTCGGTAATAGCGGATCTGGGGCTTGGATCTCCAGCGGGTTAGGAGGAAAGCGATCCGGCGCGTTGCTGCGGGCGGCGATCGCCGGCGAACCCAACCCCAACACCCCCAGGCTCAACACGATTCCAAACCTGACCCCGAAATTGCGGATGCTGATTTCCCAGCTCATAAGCGAACTCCAGCAAGAATTGATGAATATTAACAGTGATGACGCAGCAGGCTGTGGCTGCTTGTAAAGAAGCAGTCACAAAGTCTCGTTAAAGTTACTGAAAATCAAACATTGTGGCATAATTAGATGCATTTTGAGTGGCAAAGGTGAGAGAACAACGTGAAGGTTTTGGTGGTTGGTAGTGGTGGACGAGAACACGCGATCGCGCGCACCCTTTTACAATCTTCTCGCGTTAAAAAAGTCGTCTGCGTCCCCGGAAATGGCGGAACTGCCAGCTTAGAACGCTGTAGCAATATGCCGTTTGGGGTAACAGATTTTGAAGGCATTGCCCGGTTCGCCCTCGTCCATGAAATTTCTTTAATTGTCGTTGGGCCTGAAGTCCCCCTCGCCCAAGGCATCACCGACTTCCTCCGCCAGCAAAACCTCACGGTTTTTGGTCCCACCCAGGCGGGCGCGCAAATTGAGTCGAGTAAGGCTTGGGCAAAAGCCCTGATGCAAGAGGTCGGTATTCCTACCGCCAAAGCCGAGGTCTTTACCGACGAAGCTAGCGCCAAAGCCTATGCTCAATCCCAAGGCGTCCCTATCGTTATTAAAGCCGATGGTTTGGCGGCCGGGAAGGGTGTCACCGTTGCTCAAACCTGGGAAGAAGCTGAAACGGCAATTGCTGCCGCCTTTGGGGGACAATTTGGCGATGCGGGCAAGCAACTCGTCATTGAAGAATGTTTAAGCGGACAAGAAGTTTCCCTATTGGCGCTAACGGATGGACAGACCATTCGTCCCTTACTCAGCGCCCAGGATCACAAGCGCATTGGTGAAGGAGACACTGGCCCTAATACGGGCGGGATGGGGGCTTATGCACCCGCCCCAATTGTGACGCCCCAGTTACTAGAGCGCATTCACAAAGAGATTTTAGCGCCTGCGGTGGAGGCATTGCGGAACCGGGGAATTGACTATCGCGGCATTCTCTACGCTGGGTTGATGATTACCCCCCAGGGAGAACCCAAGGTGATTGAATTTAACTGTCGCTTTGGCGATCCAGAAACCCAGGTGATTTTGCCGTTGTTGGCTACGCCTTTGGAAGATTTGTTGCTGGCTACTGCGAAAGGAAATTTAGCGAGCATCCCGAAAATTGAATGGAAACCGGGGGTTTGTGCGGGCGTGGTGCTGGCTTCTGGAGGCTATCCGGGTAGTTTTGACAAGCATAAAGCGATCGCCGGATTAGAGCCGGCCGAAAGCCAGGGCGCGATCGTTTATCATGCAGGAACTAAACTCAATGGTGGCCAACTGGTGACAGATGGGGGACGGGTACTCAACGTTACGGCTGTAGGCGAAACCTACGACCAAGCATTGGCGATCGCCTACAGCGCTTGCGAAGCGATTGAGTTTGAGGGAATGTACTATCGGCGAGATATCGGTCATCGTGTCAGAATGAGTTAGTAGAATTAAAAGTTAAAAATGACCCAATTTTTAACTTTTAAGTTGTAATGTACTATGCTAACCTTGCTAAAAAGATTCGGAGAAATTATTGCCCATTGGTGGTCTGAGTTTACCCTCCAGACCAAATTAATGGCCGCCGCTACCCTGGTGGTGTCGTTAATTATGAGCGGTTTGACCTTCTGGGCAGTCAACACTATTCAACAAGATGCGCGGCTTAATGATACGCGTTTCGGTCGCGACCTGGGTTTATTACTCTCGGCAAATGTTGCCCCCTTAGTCGCCGAGAACAACCTTACAGAGGTAGCCCGTTTTTCGCAACGCTTCTACGAAAGCACCTCTAGCGTCCGTTATATGCTGTATGCAGACGAACAGGGCAATATTTTCTTCGGAATTCCGTTTTGGGAGTCGGAAGTGCAAAACTCCCTGACGATCCGACGGCGCATCCAACTTCCCGATAACTACGCCGCTAACGAAGAGGTGCCGCTGGTTCGCCAACACCTCACGCCAGACGGGGAAGTGACTGATGTTTTTGTGCCTTTAAGACATCAAAATGAGTATTTAGGCGTTCTGGCGATTGGAATTAACCCGAATCCCACGGTTGTTGCCTCTTCTAACCTGACTCGCGATGTCACCATAGCCGTATTTGTCTCGATTTGGGCAATGGTGATTTTAGGAGCAGTCTTTAATGCCTTAACGATTACCAAACCGATTAAAGAGTTGCTGGTTGGAGTGAAAAATATTGCAGCCGGGAACTTTAAACAGCGCATTGACTTGCCGCTAGGTGGAGAACTCGGAGAACTCATTTTTAGCTTTAACGAAATGGCAGAACGCCTAGAAAGCTATGAAGAACAAAATATTGAAGAACTGACGGCAGAAAAAGCTAAATTAGAAACCTTGGTTTCTACGATCGCCGATGGGGCAGTGCTGCTAGATACCAATTTACAGATTATTTTGGTGAATCCAACGGCACGGCGGATTTTTAATTGGGAAAATCAAAATATTACTGGCGATGTTGTCCTCAAACACTTGCCACCCCCGATCCAAGTGAAGCTGACGCGACCTTTAAAAGAAATTGCGGCCGGAACTTTACCGAGTAGCAGCCGGGAGGGGGCAGAATATCGCATTACCCTCACAGAACCCGTTAGTCGTACCGTTCGCATTCTCCTCACGACTGTATTATCGCATCGGGCTAGCGATGAGGAAGCCTTGTGTCAGTATTGTTTGAGCGAGACAGAGGATCGGTGCGACTTGCCGGATCGATCGCAGGCGACTGAGTGTATTCTGTACGAAGAGGATGAAGAGAAGCAGAATGTTGGCGATCGCTATCGCGAAAACCTCAAAGGGATCGCTATGACAGTTCAGGATATCACCCGCGAAGTCGAACTCAACGAAGCCAAAAGTCAATTTATCAGCAACGTCTCTCACGAACTCAGAACGCCACTCTTTAACATCAAAGGTTTTATTGAAACCCTCTACGAATACGGCGACGAACTCACAGAAGTTGAACGACGCGACTTCTTAGAAACCGCCAATCACGAAACCGATCGCTTAACTCGCTTAGTTAACGATGTTCTCGATTTATCGCGCTTAGAATCGTGCCGAATTTATCATTTTGATGCGGTAGAAATTGCTCAACCCATCGAACAAACCCTAAGAACCTATCAACTCAACGCCAAAGACAAGGGAATTGAACTCTCTCAAGACATTGAACCCGATCTCCCCCCAGTCTTAGGGCATTACGACTTATTGCTGCAAGTTTTCACCAATCTGGTTGGCAACTCGCTAAAATTTACCGAACCGGGCGGACAAGTCAAAATCCGCGCCTATCTCCTCGACTTAGAATCAGACAAAGGAAAATGGGTCGATTCCCACTCTCACAAACTGCAAAATCACCTCGTCCGTATTGAAATCTCTGATACCGGAATTGGCATTGATGCAGAAGATCAAGAAGCCATTTTCGATCGCTTCTTCCGGGTAGAAAACCGCGTTCATACCCTCGAAGGAACTGGCTTGGGTTTATCCATCGTCCGCAACATTATCGAAAAACACCACAGCCGCGTTCAGTTAGTCAGCGAAGTTGGAGTCGGTACAACCTTCTGGTTCGATCTCGCCGTCTTCCAAGAAGAGGAAGATGAAGTGATGGAACCCCCTCCACAAGATAACGTACCCACAATTGAAGCAACTGCTGCCGAAGTTTAAGTTTCCAAGAATTTTCTTACCTAATGCGATCGCATTAGGCAGGTTTCTTACACTGAATAGCTACTGCTTCTATAAAGCGTTTTTCGTCTTCAACACCTTTAAATTTTGGATCTTCGGAGTCATTAAAGTCAGCTCTTCGAATATCAGTAAAACCAATTTTTTCAAGCTCTGACTTCATCGAATCGTAGTCCCACATCCAGACATGGTTTTTATTACTTAAGAAAGAGGTAACTAAGCCTTTTAATCCTCTAGATCTTCTAATTATTCCCATCTCCATCTCCTGAATAAACGAGATGGAAGCAGTGGCTTCAGACGAATTGATATAACGACTGGCCAGGATTTTTAAATCAGGTACTAGTAAGCGGAATATTCCTCCAGGTTCTAGCAGCTCAAAAGTATTCTGTAAAGCGAATCGACAGTCTTCTAAGGGTAAGTGCTCCAGAACGTGACTTGCATATATACCTTTGACACTACCTCTTTTAAGGGGTAGCCCCTTAACAATATCTCCAAATTGGATAGATTGAGGGAACTTAATCCGTACTGGAGATTCTTCTATATATTTTTTACCCGCATAGAAAAAACCAATAATTGGTAGACGTTCTAGAAATAGATTGGGAGAAGCATCAAAATTCAGCCAGTCTTCTGGCGCGCTCATACCACACCCATATTGAACATATAAATCTTTAGTAGTACGAGAATGGGCGATAGAACCTTTATTCATATAATTTCCTTTTAATAAATGAGATAACATTAATCTGACTTAAATTGAAACTGAGATCGCCATCCCTATTGAGCCAGCAACAAACTGACTAACACTAAAGCCAGTAAGATCGCGACGAGGGGATTTCTTTGAATCCACTTTTGTATACAGACGAGATCGAAGTTGGAACGGTTGGCTAATGAATGACGCATCATTTCTTGTTGCTGGGTTTCAGCCAGGTTTTGATACATCGTACACTCGCGGGCGTCGGGGCGCTGGGGATAGTTGCAGGTGTCGTCGGCGTGATAGGTGCAAGTCTCGCAGAGGGATTCGCTTCCGGTGGCGCGATGCAGGGGAATCCCAGGATGACCGAAGGCTTTGAGGGGCGTGCGACAATAGGGACAGTTTAGCGCTTTCGGATCAACGGTTTGATGGCAGGTGGGACACTCCGGCATGGTGAGTTAGAAAGGCTAACGGGGCGCAGCAAGCCTGAAAAAGCCCGCTAGTTGCCCATTCTAGCTTGTGGGGGAGGTTTGAGGAAATTTTCGCACTTGATAGGCTTTGCCTTCGAGGAGTTGATAGTCTCCTGACATGGCTTGGGAAAATTCGGCTTCCACTTGCTGGAGGCGTTCGGAAGGGATGGATTTCCAGGCTTCTAGGCTTTCCCAACGAATGGCGATCGCAATTTCTGTTTCCTCATCCGGGTTAATCCAAATCTCTTTACTCAGATAACCGGGATAGCTGGCTAAAAAAGCACTCCAAATGCGATCGTCTAGCTGAATAAACTTTTCTCGTAAGGCGGTAGGAACCTGAAATCGTAACCACTCAATAACCATGCGTTCTCTCTAATGGGCGATCGCTCTTTAGAATTGTAATCGCTTCAGCCCCAGAAGCATCCTGAGTTAAGCTGGAGATAGACCAGAATTGGGAGTCGGGTGATGTCAAACCATCGCGAACCACAATCGCAAGAGGATATTCGCAGCAAAACGACTAAAACGATTTGGTCTTATGCGACGGGGATGATTGCATTAAGCGTGATTTTTGCCTCCGGGATGCGCTATAGCGTTTTGTTACCCATTTCAATTGCTGCCGGGGCTGCTGGAGGAACGGCGGCGGTTTGGTTGTCGGATAAAAAGCAACGGGATAAAGCCGAAAGCCTCAGACAATTGGAAGATCGGATTGCGAATCTAGAAACGATCGCCGGAACGAGCGATTTTAGCTTAGAACAACGCCTCAGACAATTAGAGTCGCGCGATCGCCCTTTGTAAATGGAGTGCTACGGTGAATTTTATTCTAAAAGTCTTTGTCGGCTCGTTACTGCTGTCTGTGGCGATTAAATATGGGGGGCCGTTTTTACATCTACCCCCAAGTTCGATGCTAGCGCTAGGGGTAGTTTTATTCCCCTCTACAGTTATGGCGATCGCCCTTTGGTGGCGAACCCAAACCTATAGCCCCTAAGCGCACATCCCCATCAGCATCACTTCCCAGACTAAACGCGGATTTGCATAACTCAGGAGTTGGCGACGTGCCGTTTCTAGGGCTTGCAACAGGGAGACGGGGTAGTTTTTTCGCCAATAACTTTGCTGCAAATAGTCAATTAGCCACAATTGCGCCTCAGTATCGAGAATTTTATCCACATCCTTAGCTAGTTCCAGGGCAGATCGGCAAGTTTGCGGGGGCGTTGCTAACTTTTCGAGTAAGTTGGGGGGTATGGCTTGCATTTGTTCCCAGGCGGCGATCGCTTCTCCAGGACTGCCTTGGGCAAGTGCTAGAATTTCCGGGCGTTCTAGTAAGTTTCCGTAGGCTTGGCGCTTCAACACTTTGGCCATTGCTTCTGTCCCCAGGCGGTAAAACGGGACGACCGCGCAGCGCGAGATAATGGTGGGCAGCAAGGCAGAAACGCTAGGGGCAATTAAGATTAATGTGGCTTTTCCCGGTTCTTCTAAGGTCTTCAAGAGGGCGTTAGCTGCCGCTTCTGCCATCGTTTGCGCCTGGTCGATCGCCACTAGGGAACGGTTAGCCCACAGGGGAGGGCGACCGAGGAATGGGTTAAGATCGCGAATTTGGGAAATGGCAATTTGTGGGGGCGTTTTGCGCTTCAGTCCGGCTTCGGCGGCTTCGGCGACAGTGAGGCGCTGACCTTGGTGAGAGTAGGTGGGTTCTATCCAAAGCACATCGGGGTGGTTGCGATCGCGCAGGCGTTGTTTGGTGACAAGGGCGTCCGCCTCGCTTAACCCGTGGCAAAATAGCGCCTCGATAAAGGCTTGGGCGGTCAAACTTTTGCCAATTCCCGACGGGCCGACAAAGAGGTAAGCTGGGGCGATCCGCTGTTTGGCGATCGCGCTTTGCAATAAATTCACGGCGGCGTCTTGTCCCACGACCGAAATAAAAGCATTCATCTACACTAAGAATATTGCGAAGGATAAAGGACAGGGCTGGGCTAATGGATTGGCAGGAAGTTGCAGGAAACTGGGTGATTATTCCCCGTCACCCCATTGCGATCGTACATTTTTTAGGAGGCGCTTTTGTGGCCACAGCCCCCCAACTGACGTATCGGTGGTTGTTGGAACAGTTAGCCCATCAAGGTTATGCGATAGTTGCGACGCCGTTTGTCAATACTCTCGATCATGGCGCGATCGCCCGGTCAGTGTTAAATAGTTTTGAAACCGCCTTAGACCGCTTGCAAGCCACCGCAGCGATGCGACGGCGCTATCTCCCAATTTATGGTTTGGGTCATAGTATGGGCTGCAAGCTACACTTGCTGATTAACAGCCTGTTTGAGGTGGAACGGGCGGGCAATATTCTAATTTCTTATAATAATTACCCCGCGAGTCAGGCGATTCCTTTTATTCAGCAGTTCAATATTAACCCTGCTTTTAATGTGGAATTTACGCCCGGACCGATAGAAACGAATACGTTGATTGCCCAATCGTACCCCATTCGCCGCAATCTGTTGGTGAAGTTTACCAACGATACCATCGACCAAACCGCCAATCTTTTTGAAATTTTGCAACAGCGCTATGCCAACATGGTGAGTTTGCAAATTTTACCGGGAAGCCATGTGACGCCCTTGGGACAGGATATTGCTTGGGCAACGGGACGCGAGTTTACCCCCTTTGATGCCCTTGGACAATGGGTCAAACAAGAGTTTCTCTACCGCGAACAACTGCAACTGAAGAAAGAAATTCTCCGCTGGTTAAATCCGGCCGTTCCCGTTTAAAGAAGCAGATGGCGATCGCGACTTCCCCTGAATTACGGTGTTAAAATAGATACTTCAGAGAAGTCTGAAGATTGGGATTACCTTCGCGAACGGAGAGACTATGATTGAGGAGAAAGTTCTAGGTTTTACGCCTTTATCCTTTCGTTCCCAATTCTCGGTAATTAAGTGATGACACTAGATTCATAGCAATAATACTGAGGGGATAGCTATTCATAATACACAAGAATACCTGTATTTATATTTAGTAAAGCAACTTTTTGTATACTCTTATCTGAGCAAATCACAGTTTCCAGACTTTCCGCTTCACCGTATATTTTCTCCGTTCGTTTAGTTGCTGTACGGAGAAGTAGAGAAAAACCTAAAAAAGGCGATCGCGCTTATGGATCGCCCTAGTATTAGGGGGTGTAAACTAGCGGTACTGAAAAGCACGCTACCCAAATCAAAAGTGACTAAATAGTTTGCTCTCTAAATTTTGAGGTAGGGATGAGAGTCTACCTCTAGATTGGGCGATCTCCTCTAACTTTCCCCTACAATAAACCCAACCCTAGTGGAGAATACGGATCGTGAATAACCCGAATAAACCCGATAAAAACGCCATTAACGTTGAACCCGGAACCTTACTCCTAATCGCGGTTGCGGTGTTGTTGCTCCCGCTGTTAGTCGCAGGCTTTGTTTCTCACTAGCATTCGCAAACTTAGATAAGCTTCCCCAATCCTACGGGGGTTGTCTAGATTCTCAAGCACTGTTCTATGGGGGCGATAGTTTCGTGCTTTAGGTTGTCCTGGGCCTGCATCCAGTATGGATTGAGAGCAGCCGCTGTTGATATTCATGAATAGAGGATACAAGTTTACAAAAATTAGCTAGTTTTGTAAAAATAAATACAATTTTAGTTTCAGCTTTTTTGAACTAATTTCTTGCAAGATAGATTACCAGATTTAAAACAAACTTTAGGTTTCAAACTGAATTCAAGACTTAAGATTATCTGAATGTAAATTCAAGAATTCAGCAGACTGTTGCTGAAGCGAGTAAACCATGCCAGAAGTTCTCTTCAAAATTGATTTAACCAAATCTATGTCCGAACAAGAAATTGTTGGACATAATCGCTGGCACCCCGATATTCCTGCTGTCGTTTCCGTTAATCCTGGCGATATTTTTCGGATTGAATGTAAAGATTGGACAGACGGACAAATTAAAAATGACGATAATCCGGACGATATCCGCGATGTCAAATTAACCGTCGTTCACGTTCTTAGCGGCCCCATTCATGTTAAGGGTGCAGAACCTGGAGATATTCTTGTTGTTGACATTCTCGACATTGGGCCATTACAAGGAGATGAATGGGGATTTACAGGCATTTTTGCCCGCGATAATGGCGGCGGTTTCTTAACCGACCATTACCCTAATGCAGCTAAAGCAATTTGGGATATTCAAGGCATTTACACCCAATCTCGTCATATTCCTGGCGTGCGTTTTGCAGGACTTAGCCATCCCGGTTTAATCGGTTGTGCCCCCTCTCACGAACTTTTAGCCAAATGGAATAAGCGCGAAGCAGAATTAGTGAAAAAAGGCGGCCCGCCGTGGAAACCTGCTATTCCTCCCCTTGCTGCTTTACCGACTCCTGAAAATGCAGTTTTAGGTTCTCTGAAAGGGTCAGAATTTGAGAGAGTTGCGGCTGAAGCTGCCCGAACCGTTCCGCCGAGGGAACATGGAGGAAATTGCGATATTAAAAACCTCTCGAAAGGCTCGCGAATTTACTTCCCAGTCTATGTGGATGGCGCTAACCTTTCAATGGGCGATATTCACTTCTCTCAAGGCGATGGGGAGGTGTCTTTCTGTGGCGCAATTGAGATGGCAGGCTACCTCGATCTGCATGTGGATATTATTAAAGGTGGGGTGGAAAAATATGGCATGATTAACCCTATCTTTAAACCCGGCCCGGTAGAACCGCGTTACTCTGAGTATCTGGTTTTTGAGGGAATTTCTGTAGACGAGTTTAGCGGCGAACAGTATTACTTAGATGCTCATGTTGCTTACCGTCGGGCTTGCTTAAATGCGATTGAGTATTTGAAAAAGTTTGGTTATACAGGCGAACAAGCTTATCTTCTTTTAAGCTGCGCTCCCGTCGAAGGTCGAGTTAGCGGTATTGTTGATATTCCTAATGCTTGTTGTACCCTAGCTTTACCCACAGAGATTTTTGATAAAAATATCTTGCCCACTTAATAGGTCGATGCTCGGTTGACTGACCAAAGGATAGTCGGTTGGGTTGAAGCCCCAAACCCACCACAACCCTTGCTGTTGTTGGCTTGCGCTAACGCTAACCTAACCTACAACAGCAGAGGACTTCCAGCAGTGAGTGTCAGTCAACCAGACGCCGATGTAATTGCTCAACCTTTGATTTGGCTAGATTTTCATTTCCCTCTAAACATATGCCACTTTATGATTTTCGCTGCGAAACTTGCGGCAACTTTGAGAAATGGCGCAGCTTGGCGGAGTTGAGTACGCCGATGCACTGTCCCCAATGTAATGCAGTTGCCCAACGCCTTTTCTCTCCTCCGATGATTCTCACAGGTAGCCTGCGCTTGCGGAACGAACAGCCCGAACCGAAGCGGGTTCAACGCACTCAGGAACCCCAAATCCCGCGCAACCGCGAACATCGGGGGAGTCGTCCTTGGATGATTGGTCATTAGGGAAGTCGGTATTTTAGGACTTGCGATCGCCCTAACCCGTAGGAATGATTAAAATACGTTAAGTCCTATCATTTTCGTTCGCTTCGTAATGCAGACGCTGACTTCCTACGCGGCCCCCCTTCCCGGTACGTATTGGCAATGGCGGGGCCACCGAATTTACTATGTTCGGGCTGGAGAACGCCATTCCCAACGTCCCCCCCTGCTTCTGGTACATGGGTTCGGGGCCTCTACTGACCACTGGCGGAAAAATCTGGCAGGTCTATGCCAAGATTTTGAGGTTTGGGCGATTGATTTGCTCGGCTTTGGACGCTCCGCTAAACCTCAGCTAGCCTATAGTGGCGACCTGTGGCGCGACCAACTCAGCGATTTTGTGACTCAGGTGATTCGCCAACCGGCGGTTCTAGCCGGGAATTCCCTGGGGGGTTATGCGTCGCTATGTGCAGCCGCCCAATCTCCGGATACGGCGGCGGGTTTGATTCTGATTAACAGTGCAGGCCCCTTTACGCAAGCCCAAACCGCCCCTCCCCCAGAACCGCTGAAAAAGTTATTGGGACAGGCTAGCCAAACCCTGTTTCGCCAGCCGTGGGCTAGTTTTTTGCTGTTTCAGTACGTCCGCCAAAAGTCGATGATTCGCAAGACGCTGCAAAAAGTCTATCTCGACCAAAGCGCAGTTACGGAACAGTTGGTTGAGGAGATTTATCGCCCGTCTTGCGATGTGGGGGCGGTGCAGGTGTTTGCCTCGGTGTTTAATACCCCCCAAGGCGAAAAGGTGGATGTGTTACTCAGTCAGCTTTCCTGCCCGCTACTTTTACTCTGGGGTGAGGCTGACCCTTGGATTAATGCTAGACAGCGCAGCGCCAAGTTCCGCCAGTATTGCCCGCAGTTGGCTGAATACTTTTTGCAGGCAGGTCACTGTCCCCACGATGAGGTTCCGGATGCGGTCAATGGCTTAATTCGAGCTTGGGTCATCGAAAAGCTGATGGCTTAAGGGTTTGGGCAAATATTAAGAAATGTTGTCAACTCTGGCAGGCTGCGTTAAGTTTAATAACAGGTAATTGATTTGTAGTGCGAGGTCTGCATCATGACTGAAAATCAAGAATCCAAGTTTGGCTTTACTGAGTTTGCGGAAACCTGGAATGGTCGTCTGGCAATGCTAGGTTTTCTGATTGGTTTGGCAACTGAGTATCTGACGGGTCAAGGGATTTTATCTCAACTCGGCTTGATGTAGGTCTATCTGCCTTTATTCTCTAATAAACGTTTGAATGCCTGAGATAGTTTATATCTCAGGCATTCGCATTGAGTTTGGATGGGGTTAATCTTGCACGAAGGGATTCACAACTTCGGCCGGCCCGACCAAAGAGATGTATGGGTTGGTAAAGTATTTTTGGGCGATCGCCTGAGCCGTTGATACCGTAACATTACTAACATCAACTTGGAATTGAGTGTCAAAATCGATGCCTAAGCCAATGGTTTCGTACCACCCCAACACCTGAGCAATTTGAGCATTGGTTTGTTTACCAAGCGCATATTGTCCTAGGAGTTTATTTTTGCTGGCTTGCAAGGCTTCTGGAGTCAGTCGGGTAGTGCAAAGGCGTTCGGCTTCCTGTTGCAGTCCTTCTAAAGCAACCGTGGTATTCGTGGGTGCCGTTCCCATGTACAGCACAAACTGAGAGGTTTCGCTGCGGGTGGGATAGAAAGAGGAAACATCGTAGGCTAACCCCCGCTTCTCGCGCAATTCCACAAACAGGCGCGAAGATAACCCGTTTCCTAGATAGGTGTTCAGCAATTTTAACGCCGCATAGTCCTCGCTCTGGACAGAGGCCGCCAGATAACCTAACATTACGATCGCTTGCTGGGTTTCTTGGGGAGAAATGGTCACGCCAGAGATGGGGGGAACGCTGACAACTGGGGAAACTGGCAGGGGGGGTGCAGGCGGTTTCCAGTCGCCAAAGGTTTCTTTAATCAGTGCGATCGCATCTGGGGTAGCGATACGACCCGATAAACTAATCACGATGTTATCGGGTCGAAAATAGGTGGAATGAAAAGCCTGTAAGTCTTCTACCTGTAACTGACTCACCGTTGAGAGCGAACCCAACCCAGAATAAGCATAGGGATGCTGCTGGTACATGGATTGACGCAACCCTTCTAAGGCTAGAGCAAACGGCTGTTCCTGCTGAGAACGAATCGCTTGCAATGCGAGGCGGCGTTCGAGTTCCACTTGAGCCGGTTCAAAGGCAGGCGATCGCAATAACTCAGCGGCTAGCCCTAAAATATCGCTAAAATCGGCTGAAACCGTCTTTAAGCTTACTAAAAAGTAATCTGACGCAGCATCTGCTCCCAAACTCGCGCCAACCGATTCCACCTTTTCCGCTATTTCTAGCGAACTCAACCGTTCTGTCCCTTTCGTGAGTACCGATGCTACAAGATTCGCCAGTCCAGCTTTTTCTCGGCTCTCCCGTCGGCTTCCCGCTTTCACAAAAATCCGACCTGAAATGATATCAGCAGCGAAATTCTCAACTACCAATACCACCATGCCATTTTCTAACTCAATTCGATCGACTTGGTAGCTCTGTCGCGAAGGCGTCACACTTAGACTCACAAAGTTTTCCCTAATACCTATCTTTACTGATGTTAACGACTTTCATCCCCACCCGGAGGCTAACTGAACTACCAGAGCGGTTTCATCACGATAGCACTGTAGCAATCGGGTGAAAGATATTGTTGGGCCAATGCCTGGATATCTTCGGGTTGCAAAGACTGAATGCAACGGGTGTAAATGACCGCTTGCTCGGCTTGAGCAATCGTATTGTAGTAGCCGTATAGTCCTGCCAGTTGACTGGGTGTTTCCGTAGAGAAAGCGTAGTCATTCGATAATTGTCTTTGGCAGCGCAGCAGTTCTGCTTCTGAAACCGGCACTGTTTGCAATTCTAACAAGCTTTCGCGAATGAGTTCTTCCACCTGCTGAAGATCTTGAGGTTCTAGCCAAGCGGTTAGGGTAAATAAACTCGATTCTTTTTGCAAGGAAAAGTTACCGCAAATGCCCTGAACTAATCCTTGTTCTTCGCGCAGTTGGCGAACTAAGCGCGAAGTGCGACCTGAAGCGAGCAAGACTGAAATTAAGTCTAACCCGTAAGCGTTTCTTAAGGAATCTACGCCCGGCCCCAACCAAGCCATCATTAAGCGTGCCTGTTCTAAACGGGGTAAATTCAGTTCGCGGCGGTAGGGTTGAGTCAGCCGGGGGGGATGATAGGCTGGCGGTTGAGGAGGGGGTAAGGGGGGAAAATGGCTTGTTTCAAACTCTGCAAAACACTCGCTGACTAAATCAAAGGCTTGAGATTGCTCAATTCCGCCAACCACCACCACGCTCATGTTATCGGGTCGATAGTGCTGGCGGTGAAAGGCGCGCATTTGTTCCGGCGTTTGCTGCATCAGTTGAATTTGGCTGCCTAACACCGAACGGCCATAGGGATGGCGAGGATAAAGGTTTTCAAGTAGCGTTTGAAAGCCTAGCCAATCGGGGTCATCTTGAGTTTGCCGAATTTCATCCATGACCACTTCGCGTTCCCGAAAAAATTCTTCCTCTGGAATCGCAGGATGCAGCAATAATTCTGCTAGATAGGGGAGCGTTTCTTTCAGATGAACGACCGCAGTGGTCATGAAAAAGTGAGCGTAATCGTAGCTGGTGGCTGCATTACTTAAGCCACCCCGACTTTCAATCGCCTCGTCAAAAATCCCGGCTGCGAGTCGGTTCGTCCCTTTAAAGATCATGTGTTCTAGAAAATGAGCCATTCCCGGCGCATCTTCCGGATCGAGTTTGGCTCCGGCTTGTACCCAAACATCAACAACCACAACCGGAGTCGCAGGAATGGCTTGATGAATCAGGGTTAATCCGTTGGTCAGCGGGCAAATTTGAGCGGGGAATTGGGGGAGGGTCAGCAGTTGAGACAATCGCTTTCAATCAGGCCTACAAGTTTATGCCATTGTAGCTTCTGAAAGGGGGGATTTTTGAAACATTCAAAACAAAAAAAAGAAAGGACAGTTCATCCTTTCTTTTCATTTAAGATTCTCGGTTTTTTTAACCCCCGATGGCGCTGGCACCACCGACCACTTCCAAGATTTCCTGGGTAATGGAGGCTTGTCGGGCTTTGTTGTAGGACAAAGTTAAGGTGGTAATTAGCTCCGAGGCGTTATCGCTAGCGCTGCTCATCGCCGTCATCCGAGCGGCGAGTTCGCTAGCGGCTGCTTCTTGGAGCGATCGCAATAACTGGTTATTCAGATATAAGGGCAGTAACGCGTCTAAAATCTGCACCGGGTCTTGCTCAAAAATCATGTCTCTGGGCAATGCGCGAGCCTGGGAGGTCACTTTCTCCCGCGTTACCTCAAAATCGCCTCCCCGCGTGGTGAGACGAAAGATTTCGTCGTCAGCCGTCTCTAGACCTTGAGCGTCTAAGGGCAGCAGGGTTTGCACCACTGGGCGAGAGCTAATTAAGGAGACGAATTTGGTGTAAACCAACTCAACGCGATCCACCACATCTGAGAGGAACAGCGAGAGCAATTCGTCAGCAATGGTAGACGCTTCGCTAGCGCTAGGAATTTGCTCTAAGTTAGCGTAGGTGGCAGCAATCGGCGCGTTGCGGCGCTGAAAGTATTGAATCGCTTTTCGGCCGACGAGGACGTATTGATAGTTGAGGCCTTCGGCTTGCAGTTCTTTGGCCCGTTGTTCGGCCCGACGGATGACGTTAGTATTGTAGCCGCCGCACAAACCGCGATCGCCCGAAACCACCAACAACCCAACGGTTCTCACCGGGCGCTGTTTGAGCAACGGCAGGTCAACATCTTCAAATTGCAAACGACCTTGCAAGCGGTATAACACCTGCGCCAAGCGGTCTGCAAAGGGGCGCGTCGCAATGACTTGCTCTTGAGCGCGACGTACTTTTGCCGCCGCCACTAAGCGCATTGCTTCTGTAATTTTTTTCGTATTCTTGACCGACTGAATGCGATCGCGAATGGCTTTAAGGTTAGGCATAGTTTTGCGAATGGCGAATGGCGAATGGCAACTCAAAAAGGGGCGAATCTCTAGAGTCAGACCAACCCCTTTTCAACCTAAGCAGAGACTAAAAAGCTCTTCTTATAGTCTGTAATTGCTGCTTTCAGAAGGTTTTCAGCTTCTTCAGTCAGTTGCTTCTCGTTGCGGATAATTTCGATGTACTTCGGCTGGCTGGTCTTGAGATAATCCCGCAGACCTTTCGCATAGGCAGCCACTTTGTCCACCGGAATATCATCCATATAGCCATTAATCCCGGCATACACCAGCGCGACTTGTTCGGCAACGCTCAGGGGCGAGAATTGTGGCTGTTTCAGCAGTTCGCGCAGGCGTTGACCGCGTGCGAGTTGGTCTTTGGTGGCTTTATCCAAGTCAGACGCAAACTGAGCAAATGCGGCCAGGTCATCGTACTGAGCCAGTTCCAGCTTCAGCTTACCCGCAACCTTCTTCATCGCCTTGGTTTGCGCGGCCGAACCCACCCGCGAAACGGAAATCCCCGCGTTAATTGCCGGACGCAGACCAGAGTTAAACAAGTCCGCAGACAGGAAGATTTGACCGTCGGTAATCGAAATTACGTTAGTCGGAATGTACGCCGATACGTCACCCGCTTGGGTTTCAATGATCGGCAGTGCGGTCATGCTACCTTCGCCCAGTTCGTTGCTGAGTTTAGCGGCGCGTTCGAGCAAGCGAGAGTGGAGATAGAAAACATCTCCAGGATACGCTTCCCGTCCGGGGGGACGGCGCAGCAGTAAGGACATTTGCCGGTAAGCTTGCGCTTGCTTGGACAAGTCATCGTAAACCACTAGGGTGTGGCGACCGCGATACATAAAGTATTCGGCTAAGGTTGCCCCAGCGTAGGGAGCCAGGTATTGCAGGGTGGCGGGGTCGCTCGCGTTTGCAGCGACGATGATCGTGTAGTCGAGCGCGCCGCGTTCTTGCAGAATTCCGGCGACTTGAGCCACGGTGGAGGCTTTTTGACCGATGGCCACGTAGACGCAGATCACGTTCTCTTCTTTTTGGTTGAGAATCGTGTCAATGGCGACGGCGGTTTTTCCGGTTTGACGGTCGCCGATGATTAATTCCCGCTGACCGCGACCGATGGGGATCATGGCGTCAATGGCGGTAATCCCGGTTTGTAGGGGTTCGTAGACGGAGCGGCGTTGAATGATCCCCGGAGCCATCGATTCAATTAAGCGAGTTTCGCTGGTATTGATATCGCCTTTGCCGTCGATGGGACGACCGAGGGGATCGACGATCCGACCGATCATGGCGTCGCCTACGGGGATTTGAGCAATTCTACCCGTGGAGGTGACGGAACTGCCTTCTTGGATGTCGCGACCTTCACCCATGAGTACGGCCCCGACGTTATCTTCTTCGAGGTTCAGGGCGATGCCGACGGTGCCATCTTCAAACTCTAATAATTCGCCGGACATGACTTTATCTAAGCCATAAATCCGCGCGATCCCGTCTCCGACTTGCAGAACAGTCCCGACGTTGGAGACTTTGACCTCTTGGTCGTACTGTTCGATCTGTTGGCGAATAATGCTGCTAATTTCGTCAGGTCTGATACTTACCATTGTCCTAGTCTTGAGTATTGAGTGGTTCGCAATTGTGCTGAGTTTTGAGGTAAGCCAATACTGCTCAAAACTCGAATCTTCTTGGAGACTGGGTTTAGGTGGCGCTGGTTAAGCGAATACCAATCCGCCGCAATTGACCCCGCAAACTGGCATCGATCACTTGAGAGCCGACTTTGATAATCACGCCCCCAATTAAACTGGGGTCGAGTGTGGTTTCGAGTTCGACCTGTTGGGCTTGGGTCATGGCAATTACGCGATCGCGAATCACCTGTTTTTGCTCGTCGGATAGTTCGACAACGGATGTGACTTCCGCTAAAACGGTTTTATTAAGTTTTCGCAGTAAGGCGAGGTATTGTTGGGCGATCGCATCTAAAAATTGAATCCGACGCCGATCGACTAACAATGACAAAAAGTTGAGCGTATACGAGTGAATTTGCTCGCCTGCAATTTGCCGCAATACCGCTTTCTTCGCTTCGGGATTGGCGATGGGGTTTTCCACAAATTGCCGCAATTCTTCAGAACTAGCGAGCAACTCTTTTAAAAACCGCGCGTCTTCCCCAAATTTTTCAACCAGGTCGTTAGCCTGTCCTAAAGACATTAATGCTTCTGCATACGGCTCGACGATGGCACCGACTAATGTTCCACTCCCTTTCACGCCTTAACCTCCTAGCATTGCAATGCTGCGATCGACGAGGCGCTGTTGGCGACCTTCATCGAGTTGCTCTTTAATTTGAGCTTCGGCTCGCGCTAATGCCATTGTTGCCACGCGCTGACGCAATTCGGCGATCGCTCTTTCGCGTTCGACATTCATCTCTTGGGTGGCTGTTTCCCGCAGGCGTTCGACTTCTTTAACTGACTGAGCTAAAATTTCTTCTTTAGCTCGTTGCGCGTTGTCTTGCGCTTGCTTGCGGATGCGTTCGGCTTCGGCTTGAGCTTGAGCTAACTTTTGTTGCTGTTCCGCTAAGGCGGCGGCGGCATCTTTTTGCCGTTTTTCAGCATCTTTAATCGCTGCCTCAATCTTAGCTCGGCGATCGCTCAAGGTTTTCCCCAAAAAACCGCGCCCAAAGTAAAACAGTACCCCAATGATGATGACCAAGTTGATTAAATTGGTTTCGAGCAGGTCAAAATTTAGCCCGAAACCGCCTTCATGTGCTTCTGCTGCCTCTGTTGCCAGCAACCAAAAAGTACCCATGTGACTCAACCCATAACAGTGCAAGTTAATTCAAATCTTTGTGGTGTTTCGTCTTTGTCAGCGACGAGCCACCTAGACTTGAAGGAGTTTGTCTAAAATTTGGCGACTGAGGTCATCCACCTGTTGCTCTAACGAGCTGAGGGTTTCCTGTTTTTGTTGCTCAATTTCTTTAGCCGCTTGTTCTCGCTTCGCCCCGGCTTCGGCTTGAGCTTGTGCTAGTTTGTCTTGGGCAATTTTTCGCGCATCCTCTTGGGCCGTCGCGATCGCACTTTGAGCTTGTTTGCGGGCTTGTGCGAGTTCTTGTTCGTACTGTTGGGCTAACCGTTCGGCTTTAGCTAACCGCTCGCGAGCCTCAGTCAAATTGTTCCGCACATAGTCATTCCGTCCGTCTATGGCTTGACCAAGGGGTTTGTAAAAAATGGCATTGAGTACCGCAGTTAAAATTAAAAACTGCACCGCCATCAACGGCAAGGTGGCATCAATGTCAAACAGCCCTCCAGATTTTGCAGTCTCCTCAACGGCTAGTAAGATCGTCCATTCTGTCATGTTTATAATTCCCCATCGTCAATAGAGGGGTTAGGCAACCCAAAGTGCAGTGTTTTTTATAAGGTGCAGAGATGCGAGCGATCGCACCTCTACACGGAGGCTAAGTCTTACGCGAAGGGGTTAGCAAACAGCAGTACGAGCGCAACCACTAGACCGTAAATTGTCAGCGCTTCCATGAACGCTAAGCTCAACAACAAGGTTCCGCGAATTTTGCCTTCAGCTTCAGGTTGACGAGCAATCCCTTCTACCGCTTGACCGGCGGCGTTACCTTGTCCGATACCAGGGCCGATTGCAGCCAGACCAACAGCGAGAGCAGCAGCAAGAACGGAAGCAGCAGAAATTAACGGGTCCATAACGATTCTCCTTGAATGAGCGTAAAATTGAACAAAACAAGTTATCTAACAGAGCTAGTCGCTCTTACCGTGCCAGAGTTCTTCCCAAGCACATCAACCCCTGAAGAGTTTAATGAGCCTCTTCTTCATGGTGATGATCTTCTAAAGCTTCCCCAATATAGGCAGCTGCCAACGTCGCAAAGATTAAGGCTTGGATAGCACTGGTAAATAAACCTAATGCCATAACTGGTAGGGGAACAAATAAAGGCACTAGCAGCACTAGCACTCCGACAACCAGTTCGTCAGCGAGGATGTTGCCAAATAAACGGAAGCTCAGTGAAAGAGGCTTGGTGAAGTCTTCAATGATCTTGAACGGTAACATGAAAGGTACTGGCTCAACGTAGTGAGCAAAGTAACCTAAGCCAAGCTTGCTGAAACCTGCATAGAAGTAAGCTAGCGAGGTTAACAGCGCTAGAGCGACCGTTGTGTTGATGTCAGCCGTGGGTGCGCCGAGTTCGCCCGAAGGCAAATGGATCAATTTCCAAGGAACTAGGGCCCCTGACCAGTTCGACACAAAGATAAACAGAAATAAGGTACCAACAAACGGTACCCAAGGACGATAGTCTTTTTCCCCAATCTGGTTTTTGGCTAAATCTCGGATGAATTCCAGCGCATACTCCATGAAGTTTTGCATTCCGGCAGGAATACGCTGCAAGTTCCGAGTCGCGGCTAGGGAGGCGATGACCAATAGGCCAATCACAAACCAAGAGGTAAGGAAAATCTGTCCGTGAACTTTGAGGTTCCCAATTTGCCAATAAAAGTGCTGACCCACTTCTAGTTCAGCAAGGGGTAAGCAGTTGTAGGCTTCTAGAAGATTTAGCGTTTCCATTCAGATTCCCAAGGACTCAAAGCCAGCAAGGAGACTTAAGGCGAACTAATCTAACGCGGATTGGGCAGAAATGTTGTCCGAAGTACGTAAACGATAACTGCGGCCTTATAGGTCAGAAATCCCAAAAAAATTGGGATGATTTGTAGCTGTTTCCATTGAGTTGCGACTATAATCAACCCAATAAAAAGCGCTAACCGCGTGTTGCTTAGACGTTCTTTTTGTCGTCCAAGCTGCTCTACGTTTTTCGCCAACATTCTCAAGTAAACCACACCTGTGCACGCCCCGATGACATAATTCAGAGCGATGTTCAGGGAGTAGAAAGTCCAGACGAAAATAAAAATAACGCCTGTCATCGCCAACGTACCGATAAACAACTCCTGTTGCAGTCGATAATATTCCTCCATTGAGGCGTTTGGCTCTTCGTTGAGGGAATCTGGCGGATTCGGATTCCCGTTCGGGGTGGTTTCGTGAGATTCGTCGGAAGTGTTCACAACGACCTTGCGTTAAATCAGTCCTGGTGCTTGACTTGTGAAAGACAGACCATGAGGAATCATATCACGTCTAGGGATCGCTCTAAAGAATTATTAAGCAACTTGGAAGAAATCTGGAAATTGCCTAATTTCTCCCATTTTCTAGAAAAATACGGGCTTTTTCTTTGACTGGCTCCCTGGTTTGGGGGGATGGGGAGATGGGAGGATGTCGTGTAGGTTGGGTTGAGGTACGAAACCCAACAGCAGCCAGGGTTGTGTTGGTCTACAAACTTTACCTTCCGATCTCGATAGGACTGAAGAAGTACGAAACCCAACAGCAGCCAGGGTTGTGTTGGGTTTCACTTCGTTCTACCCAACCTACGACTGTTTTCCCCACTCAGCACACCGCTACGCGGAAGCTAAAGCAACAGCACTTTCAACTCAGCACTCTTTCCCCCCGCTCGGAACTCGGAACTCAGAACTTACTCCGCAAGGGCGGCAATTGCTGACCTCGCTAGAACTTCAAGCAATCACTTTTGAGAGAGACGCAACATTAGGCTATGAAAGGATGGGTGGCTAATCTATCCAATAAAATTCCGAATTTTCGCTCTCAGCCTTGGGGAGAAAGTTCATTTCGTCGCATTCTTCTGTGGCGCATCCTACTATTAAGCATTCCCGTGCTTCTACTCGGTCAATATGTCACCTACAAGAAAGCGCGTTCTAGTTTGCTGGAAACGGCGCGACAAAATTTGACCGAAAGCGCCATTCGTAAAGGCGAAAGTATAGAAGCAGTAACAGCCGCTTTAGCCAGCAATTTGCAAACCGCCAGCGAAACCACCGTCTTGCAAAGCGGTTCGCCTTCAGAAATTCAACAATATCTCGAACAACTGCAAACCCGACTCCCCACGCAAATTCAGTGCGTCCAACTCAACGAGATTAGTACAGGTGCGATCGCCGCAAGTACCTGCAACTCCGACCAACTGTTTCCTGCTCAACTCTGGTCGCAAACCGGAAACCGATGGGTCGAAAAAAAATCGGGCGTGCAGATTCAAACCCTAGTGCCTAAAACCACCTATCGCCAAAGCTTTCCACCCCCCGCCCCCGATCAACTCCGCCTGCTGTCTAGCGTACCGGTCTTCAATCCCAACAACCAACCGCGCTATGCCTTAACCGTTGAATCCACCCTGCGCTTGCAAGATAGCAACCGTCCCAAATCCCTATCCGGCTATACCGTCGTCCTCGATCAAAGCGGCACCATTTTAGCCCATCGCTACGCCGAACGCGTCGGCAGCCATATCGACCAAATTCGCAGCGAAGAAGCCCGCAATCGCCTGCATAGCATTATCCGCAATGCCATTTCCGGCCGGCAAGATTTTCTCCACGTTGCCTCCTTTGACGATCAAGGTGTGGAACTCGTGACCGGCTATACAGCCATTCCCAGTCCAACCACAACCGATGTAGACAATCGCCAGTGGGTTATTTTAGCCGTTGCCCGTTTAGACTATGCCCTATTTGGCTTGCAGGAAATCTTACAAACGCTAGTTTATCTACTATTGGGTTTAATTGTTGCTTATTTCCTCGCTACCCTGTACGTGGCACGGGAACTGGCGCGGCCCTTAGAAAAGCTGGAACAATACGCCCAGAAGGTAGAAGGCGACTCCACCGTTCAATCAATTCCCCCAAATTTTAAAATTCGCGAACTCAACCAACTCGCTCAAACCCTCAATGGCATGATCGCGCGGTTGAAAGCTTGGGCAGACGAGATTGAAGCAGCTTGGAAAGAAGCCAAAACCGCCAATCAACTCAAAAGCGAGTTTCTTGCCAATACCTCCCACGAGTTACGCACGCCCTTGAATGCCATTATTGGCTGCATTCGCTTAGTGCGCGATGAGTGCTGCGACGATCGCGAAGAGGAAATGGAATTTTTGCAACGCGCCGATGATGCGGCGGTTCACCTGTTGCAAATTATTAATGACGTTCTCGATATTGCCAAAATTGAAGCCGGCACCCTATCGGTGATTTTAGAGCCAGTGGACTTAAAACAGATGCTCCAAGAAGTCATCGATCTGCAAAAGGTGCAGATTCTGCACAAAGGCTTGCAGTTGAATTTACCCGACTTCCAGGGGGCGCTGTTGGGCAATGAGAGCGATCGCCTTTTGGTTCATGCCGATCCAGCCAAGCTCAAACAAGTGCTGCTGAATGTGATTGGCAACGCCGTCAAATTTACCGACACGGGTAGCATTAGCATCGACGTGCGCCTGGAACCGGGCGGCGAATCGACGAATGGCGGCGCGGAGAGTGCCAGCAAGCAAGTTACGATCGGCATTACCGATACGGGAGTTGGCATTGAACCCAGCCAGCAGTCGAAACTCTTTCAACCCTTTGTGATGGCCGATGGGACGACCACCCGCCGTTTTGAAGGCACGGGGTTAGGGCTAGCGATTTCGCGGAATCTGATTGAGATGATGAAAGGTAGAATTACCCTGTTTAGTGCGGGCTTAGGACAAGGCACAACGGTAGAAATTCGCCTGAATGCGATCGAACGTCAAACCCTAGATTATTCGCAATACGACGACCCGCAATCGACCCTCGATAGCTTTTCTGAACCCATGTCTCACGCCAATTCTTGAATATCGATCGGTTTGCCTTGATTCAACGATTGAGTTAAGGCCGCTAGGATATTCACAAGCTTGGCTCCTACCCACCCTGAAGAGAGGGAGGGGGCGGTTTGAGTGGTAATGCAGTGTAAGAAGCGATCGCATACTCGCCGCAAGGGTTCCGCTGCCTCTAGGGTCAGTATCTCCCGCCGTTCTGCTATTGGCACAAAGCGAGATTGACCTTCTGCCAAGGGTTGGGGGTCAAATTGCCCGTATTGAATGCTTAAGGGCGCTTCTGCTCTCAATTCATCAAAAATCAGGGTTCCCTGGCTGCCTGCCACGCACAGGCGGCGCTGCTTATCGGAATTGAGCCAGCAGAGGTGAATCGCCGCCTGAAAACCGCTAGGGTAGGTGAGTTTCACCCAAACTAAATCGGCTAATCCTTGAGGGTTGAGGGGTAAGAGGTGCTGCTGCAACCAAACTTGCCCGGTCGCTTCTACTCGGATCGGTTCGGCTTGCAACCAGTGATTAAAAATTACAAGATCGTGAATGGCTAAATCCCACAGAGCATCGACATCTTGGCGAACTGGTCCTAGGTGAGTCCGCGCCGCATAGCCATAGCGTAACTCGCCTAAGTCCCCTGATTGAACGACTTCCCGACCCCGCGCCACGGCGGGATGAAAGAGATAGGTATGATCGACTAACAGATGTCGTTGTTGTTGTTCGGCAAGTTGGCAAAGCTGACGCGCTTCTTGCGGATCGAGGGTGAGGGGTTTTTCAGCCAGAACGTGACACCCTGATTTTAATGCGGTTTCAATCAGGGGATAGTGGGTAACAGCAGGCGTGGCGATCGCGACGGCTTCCACCTCCGGGCGTTCTAAGACGGCGGCCCAGTCGGTACTGAAGATCCCAGGGTCTAAAGCATGGCGCTGTTGCAAGGCTGCCAAACGCTCTGGATTGGGGTCTACAATCGCCACCACCTCGGCCTGGGGATGTTCGAGGAAGTTACGAACCAAATGAGTTCCCCAACGACCTGCGCCAAAAATAGCAATCTGAATTTTATCGGCGATCAAGCGTCCAAAAGTCCTTTATGAATGGGTTGTTCCATTAAAACTGAGTTGTTTGGACATAGGCAAGGGCTGCTTTCGCAGCGGCTTGTTCTGCGGCCTTGCGCGAGGAACCCTCCCCAGAACCGCAGCATTGACCCCGAAACCAAACTTCTGATACAAAGCGCTGCATTTGACCGCTGAGTCGGGGCGTTTCGCTGGTGCGGTATTCGGGCAAGATTTTATGAGAGGCTTGCGTCCATTCTTGCAGAGCGGATTTGTAGTCGAGGTGAGCGGGGTCTTGGCGAATTTCGGCGGCCAGTTTGCGGAAGTGCGGATCGAGCCACGGGCGAATCAGTGCTAGGGTGTGGGTGCTGAGGTAGAGTGCCCCTAAAACGGCTTCAAAGGCGTCTGCTAACCGAGATTGTCGACCAGCTCGGTCGCCTGCGGCGCTGCGGTCTGTGAGCAGATAGCGCTCGATCCCGTAGAGATCGGCAATACTAGCGAGGGTGCGATCGCTCACTAAGACTTTACGAATGGCGGAGTATTCGCCCACCGGCGCGTTGGGGTAAAGTTCTAACAGTAGTTCGGAGGCTGCCATTCTGACTACAGAGTCGCCGACAAATTCGAGTTGTTCGTAGTTGGCGTGAGGAGAAAAGGTTGGGTGGGTGAGGGCGAGGTCGAGTAAAGCCCATTCTAGGGGAACTGGCTCAGAAAGTCCTAAGCGTTGAATGAACTGAGCGAGCTGTCGCTGTCGTTTAGGATAACCAAGATCGTCTCGTACCATAATGCAGGCAATTGTCTGTGCTTTATTCGACCTTACCGCAGGTCGAGATCAAGCGGAACGTGCCAGGGAGGTGATGCGCGAGGAATTTTTGGAGGCGCGATCGCTTTTGGTTGAGGTGCGCTCTTGGGAGATCGCCAGTTGGTAACTTGGGGTTGCAGGGGCAGGCGTCGCGATCGGTTCCCAGCAGGAAACGGCCCCGGAATCGTTTTTGCTTGCTGATTCAGCACTCGGAGGTCTCACTGCACGTACGGTTTGAGGTAAAGCCCCGACGAGTAACGCCAGAACGTCATCGGGAATTTTAGCCACGATCTCTGAACTAAAGAAAGCTTCAAAACTGGAAATGAGTTTTTCAACCCGCGCTTGCGGATCGTCTGAGTGATGAGTAATTTTTTCGAGCCAGCGCATCCACTGTATTCGCCGTCCGTAGGCTCTTTGGCGCGATTCCCATCCTTGAGCTGTTACCAAGATCGGCGAGCCAATGGTAATGACGGCGGTGTAACCTTCGGTCTCCGGCGTACTGACGGCGGCACCCGGCCCCACAAACTCCGCATAATAAGTTTTACAAAGAATTAAGCCACTTTTTTTCTGTTCAGAAATTGCGAGCAACGAATCAGAAGGCAACCAGATTTTCGAGTCACCAGGATGAAATGTCAGAGGTTCTACACTCATGCTCTTACCTCTACCTTAGTGGGCGATGTTTTGAAAAATACTGACATGGCGAGGGAAACACATACCAATCCGCCCTACATCGTAAAACACGAAGGTGGTGGTTGCGTAGTGTAAATAAGGGAACTTTGCAAAATCCACACAATTGAATTGGCGATCGCGTTGGTTTGATGAATGAGCCGCAAAAAGTCCTGAGTTTCCATACTAATTCAACAAAATTGGAGGATGGCAAATCGAGGGTGTGACCCCCTATTAGCAAGTGGGATTACGGAGAGAGTTAGGTTAATTCTGAAAAATTTTCGGGATATACGGAAAAAATATTTCTTGAGACGATTTATAGTTTTTTTACTATTTGTAAGGTTGGGGAAAATACCCAATTTTTACCCGTTTTAAAGGACAGAGCAAGACATAAGCCGGGTTCTGTTCTCCGAAACTGCCATGCACTTTCAGAGGGCGGTTATCTATCTGGGATGTCTGTCACCAGACACCTCTTGCGGCATCTTAAAGCGGAACGGGTAAAAGACCAACCCTAGTTCCTCCAGCCTTGCACCCCGCCGGGGTTTACCGAGCCAGCACCTCTCGATGCTGCTGGTGCGCTCTTACCGCACCTTTGCACCCTTACCTGGAACCGAAGTCCCATCGGCGGTATGTTTCTGTGGCACTTTCCTCGCGATCGCTCGCACTGGGCGTTACCCAGCAAGCTTGGTCTTTCGGGTGCCCGGACTTTCCTCAGAACAGCAGCATTTGCTCCTATTCCGCAACCACCTCGCTTACTCTGTCCTAGATCTAGTCTAAATCCTTACTCGTCTTTGAGGGACGAAACATTTTCAAACCAGCCCCGCTTCCAAAAGAAATACACTAACCCCCCCGCTGTCGCAATCATCAACGCCCAGCACGCCGGATAACCAAAATACCATTCCAATTCCGGCATATTCAACGGCGAAGCGTCGTTGTCAAAGTTCATCCCATACACCCCCACAATAAACGTTAGGGGAATAAAAATTGATGAAATCACCGTCAGCAACTTCATGATCTCATTCATCTTATTGCTCACCGATGAGAGATAGACATCCATTAAACCCGATGTCAATTCTCGATAGGTTTCAATAATATCAATCACTTGAATCGTATGGTCGTAGCAATCTCGTAAATAAATCTGGACATCCGGGCGAATCAGCGGACTAATATCGCGCATTAGCTTACTACAGGTTTCGCGCTGCGGCCAAATACAGCGTCTTAGGGCTAAAAGTTCTCGACGAATGCGATAAATTTTCTCTAAGGTTTTGCGAGTCGGGTTTGTCACCACTTCATCTTCTAGTTGATCGATGCGCTCTCCATAAACTTCTAGAATTGGGAAAAAACCATCAATAATCCCATCAAGTAGAGCATAGGTTAAATAATCTACCCCATGTTTGCGAATGGTGCCTCGGTTGTGGCGAATGCGCTGGCGCACGGGTTCAAAAGAGTCATGTTCGGGTTCTTCTTGAACAGTCAAAAGATAATATTTGCCGACTACGAAGCTCACTTGTTCGATCCAAAAACTATCTTCCTGTTCGTTTAACATTGCCATTTGAGCAATGATGACTAACTGGTCTTTGTAATCCTCAATTTTAGGACGTTGAGGGACATTGACAATATCTTCTAATATCAAAGGATGAAGATGAAAAACTTTACCCAAGCGTTGCAAAATATCTTCGCTTCCCAAGCCTTGAACATCAATCCAAGACACCGATTCGCTATCTAAATAAGGAACGCAAGCTTCAGGCGTTGCCAGTTGAACTCGCGTTGCAGTTGTTTCGCTATAATCGATGAGAACAATACTAGGCGGGTCTGCGTCTTCCTCAATATTGAGCGTACCGGGTAAGCTTCCCGGTTCATCATAATAATAGTCAAAAAGATCGACTTCTTCTTCTTCCAAAGCTTCGGAAACTGGAAAGTTGTAATAAAGTTTATCGGACATACTTTACTCTTTTATCTAATACAAATCAATGAGAGAAATGAGTTTTAATGAAATTCATTTCTTCCTTAAACAAAGCGCCATCCAGCCAACCCACATAGCCAGAGAAATGGCAATTGTCTTGACTGTCAAGTACAGCAACCTGATACACCTGAAAATGATTTACAGACCAATAAACTGTTCCACTGCCATCTTTTAACTTGAGACTTACTTGCTCGGCTCGATCGGGCTGCTTGCGATCGGGTGTCATTCCCCTAATCTTATAAAGACGATTGATAACTTGATAGACTAAACTATCTTCAGCCAAGAGATGATTTGAGATTAGGCGGGCAGTTTGCCGATCGGTTAAATAGGACTGATGAGCATCGACTAAGCCTAGAGCCATTGCTGCTTCCATTTGTCCTAAACTTCTGGCTGTTTTTTCGGCTAAGTTTGCATCTCCTAAAAGATAGATATCCTGACAACTAAATTTTTTAGAAAAGCAAGGAGCCAGCGTATTCTTTAAAGGATAAGCAATAATATCTGAGCTATGCAGAAGATTGAGCCAACTGAGCGAACCTTGGATAGATGAGCTAATAAATGCTTGAATCTCTTTTAGAGGAATTCCCAAGAGCGTGTTAATAAAGACAATCGGAGAAGCCATTGTTGTGATACTTTGAAGCTTGAGCCGAGCTTGTTGTTGAAAGAGCGATCGCACTAAAAAGGCTGGATCGTCAGAATTCCAGCGATTGGCAAATAGCATATCCCATAAAATGACGGTTCCTAAAGAGTGAGCCACAATATGTAACTCAGTTTCTTGAGGAAACTCGTGTATAAAATCTAATAATTGTTGAGCAATCGTTTTTCTAATGGCTAACCCTCGTTCTGGGTTGAGATAGGTAAAAAAATCACCCATGAATTCCGAAAGAAAGCCTTCTCGATATTGACGATAGCGAAAGACATCATCCGGGTGAGATTGCGGGTAATTCGTTTTAATGTCCTGAAAATCTTGATGCAAGCAATTCCACATTTTGCTGACATCGCTTAGGGCATTTCCCCAAAAACTGGAATAAAAGTGAGGTAAGGGGCGATTTTTTAGGGTAAATTCTTGCTTAATGGATTCCTTTAGAGGGTCGGCATATTTAATATCGCGAGTGGCTACACCATGAATAAAAAAGACCAACATGGTTATTCCTGAAACGGATAGTCTGACTGAGGCGATCGCAAGTTTAGGCAAACTGCGAGTCAAAAAATAGGGCAAGCATCGCTTACCCTACTTCAGAATATACAACTAATCAGGATTTGGCGTGTAACCTAGGGACTAGCTAGGCACAGACTACATCATGCCCATGCCGCCCATGCCGCCCATGCCCATACCGCCCATGCCACCCATGCCGCCCATACCGCCCATGCCGCCCATATCGGGGGCTGCGGACTTCGGTTCGGGCTTCTCAACCACTAGCGCTTCAGTGGTGAGTACCATTCCTGCAATTGAACCCGCATTTTGCAAGGCCGAACGCACGACTTTTGCCGGGTCAATAATCCCGGCTGCAATCAAGTCTTGGTATTCGCCAGTCGCAGCGTTATAGCCGATGTTAAAGTCGGTTTCGCGGACTTTCTCAACCACCACGCTTCCTTCTACCCCAGCATTATCTGCCATTTGGCGCAAAGGAGCTTCTAGGGATTTTTGGACGATATCCGCGCCGATTTTTTCCTCATCTTTGAGTTGGGCTTTAATCGCTTCAATTTTGGTGCTGAGGTGAATGAGGGTAGTACCACCGCCGGGGACGATGCCTTCTTCTACCGCCGCCTTAGTGGCGTTGAGGGCATCTTCGATCCGCAGTTTGCGGTCTTTGAGTTCGGTTTCGGTAGCTGCACCCACCTTAATGACAGCAACGCCGCCTGCGAGTTTAGCGATCCGTTCTTGCAGCTTTTCTTTGTCGTAGTCAGAGTCCGTTTCTTCAAGTTGCTTGCGAATTTGACCGATCCGCTTTTGCACATCGGATTTAGTTGCGCTGTCTGCAACGATGGTGGTCGATTCTTTGTCAATGGTGACTTTGCGGGCGGTTCCTAGCATCTCTAGGGTGGCGGTATCGAGGCTGAGGCCGACTTCTTCGGAGATCAATTGACCGCCAGTGAGAACGGCAATGTCTTGTAACATTTGCTTGCGGCGATCGCCAAAACCAGGCGCTTTCACCGCCGCCGCATTCAGAACGCCACGGGCTTTATTGACAACCAGGGTTGCCAGGGCTTCTCCTTCTAAATCTTCAGCGATAATCAGTAAAGGAACGCCAGCACGGGCAATCTTTTCGAGGACGGGTACGAGATCCTGAATGGCGCTAATTTTGCGATCGGTAATCAGCAGACGGGCGTTTTCAAACTCAACGACCATCTGTTCGTTGTCGGTGATGAAGTAGGGAGAGAGATAACCGCGATCGATTTGCATCCCTTCCACAACATCGAGTTCTGTCACCAAAGATTTGGATTCTTCTACGGTAATCACGCCGTCTTTGGTTACTTTATCCATTGCTAGGGCGATCATTTTGCCGACTTCTTCGTCGTTTCCGGCAGAAATAGTGGCCACTTGCGCGATCGCGCTACCTTCTACAGGTTTAGCAACGTTAACGATTTCTTGAACGAGGTGGTTAATCGTTTTGTCGATTCCCCGCTTTAAGGATACAGGGTTTGCACCTGCGGCAACGTTTTTCAGTCCTTCTCGGATCATCGCTTGGGCGAGGACTGTAGCGGTCGTGGTGCCGTCGCCTGCAATATCCTTGGTTCTAGAGGCCACTTCCTGGATCAGGCGGGCCCCAGTGTTTTCTAGGGGGTCTTCAAGTTCAATTTCTTTGGCAACGGTAATCCCATCGTTGACGATCTGGGGCGCGCCGAATTTCTTCTCTAGCAGTACATTTCGACCTCTAGGGCCTAGGGTAATCTTAACAGCATCCGCAAGTGCGTTGACGCCCTGCTCAAGCGATCGCCGCGACTCTTCTTTAAATGAGACAATTTTTGCCATATTGAGTTTCCCTGACTGTCCATTAGTCAATTTAGCACTCTGTTTGACCGAGTGCTAATCCCCGTAAAGGTCGGATAACCGACTCTCAATCCTCAGCCTCTAGCCTAAAGTCCCAGGTAGATCGCAAAACAGAGAAAATTCATAGCCCAGTTTTGAAAAAACAGGATAAAATGGCGAGGTATTTTTAAACCCGCCAATGCCACAGTTCAAGGCGATGTCAGAAAAATCATTGAATTGGTTAAAAAAGAGTCAAAGCACGCTTCAGATTATTTTCATTAATTTAGTAATTTTAGGATTCTTGATTGAAGGAATTTCTATTGTCTTCTATTGGCTAAAGTTTAACCAAATTTACTATACGCGCCACCGAGAAGAAGTTNCAAATGTTGGGAAATCCTGACCGCGATTCGTTTAACACGGGCAGATGGGTTGTAGAAGCTGTTGCTGGCATGTCAAGATTCCTGCTAATTCAGTTTGGAGCCTTTCCGGATGAGATTTGGGCTTGCTAGATAAAGCTCCATAATGCTTAGGATATACGCAGATTCGGTTGAGATTGACCGGCGCTTTGGGAAGAAATCTGCTCATGCTGCGGTTTCGGGCGGTCTAGCCAAAAAAACTCAAATAATTTCTATCTGTCTATAAACTTCTTCAGCTTTTTTAACATTCCCTCATGGTTTTTCCAAAAACCCGTACCGTCTAGGTTTGCACCTTCCCTCCAGCAATTCAAGATTGAGGAATGCAAAGTTCCATAAAGAGGTGCTTAAGGCTACTGTTAAGCTCTATAACCTTGAGTTAGAGTAAAAACAGAAGATGGATAGTGGGTAGGATTCTCAAAGTCCTGTTTCTACGGGAGCTAGCAAAGCTTGTGGCATCCGCAATCGAGACATCTTTGAAGATTCCGTGAAGTCGTCCTGCTTTTCCAGACCGCTTCCGTAAGAGTTCGTAAGATTGAATACAGGGGGTGGAACCCACTCTCTTAAAGTTCTGTCAATCGTTGAACTCAGGCTAGCCAGATGCCGGAAATGATCGGGCTCTGCTGATATGCCGATCGTAAATCGCACCTCAAGCAGGATATAGGGAGAATTTCCGTGTCGCATTCTCATGTTTCTCGTCGTTGTGTCAGCTTGCAAATTGTCCCCCAACAACTGACTCTACAGTTTCCCCTGCCAACCATGATGCAGTTGGGAAATACGGTGGGGAGTGGCTTAATTTTAGGCAAGCAACATTATGCCGAGCTAGTGGGATGGGGATCGGCAGTGGGGGGGGTATTTGATGTGGATGTTCGATATGCGATCGCCCTAGGTCAACCCAATTGGGTTCGCCCAGAAACCTTTCAAGCCAGACAGGAAGCCTACACTACGCGCGTGCATTGGCTGAAACTCGTCCAAAAGCTCACCCTCAACCCCGTTCCTTTGCGCCGAGCCTTCGGAATTTTCTATTATCTAGAAAAGTATTTTGGCATTCAAGCCGCGCAACAGGTTCCCGATGAGGTACTAGGGCAGCTTGTGGGAGTTTTACCGGAAACAATTGCGATCGCTCGCAAGTCTAGAAACCTACCTCCGGCCCCCCAACCCTTAAGTACCCTCCAGCCAGCCCTGAGTCAGAAGTCTTAAGGTTAGAGAACAGGGGAATTGGATCGGCATCCTGCATCGAAGATTTTCAATCCTCCTTCCCCAGTACCGCACCCCTAGGAACGAGACTTCGCTTTAAACGTCACTTCCTCAACTGCCCCCGGTTCTCCCAGTTTCTGCGTCTGACCGTCATTGAGCGTCACCATCACGCCCCCCGCATTACCCGCGCGGATAATTAACTGCTGGTTGGCCACCCATGTGCGTTGAGTCCCTTCCGGAAGGATGCCTTCAAAAGCAGTTTTGCCATCGGCTTCAATTCTCACCCACGACTGAGCGTTAAATTTTAAGCTAACGCGCACGGGTTCGCCATCATTGCCCCCCACCCCGGTTCCTTGCAGGGTTACAGGTAAGGTTGTCGTCGCACTCATGGGGCGAGTGGCGAGGGCCTGCTGCGTTACAGGAGACTCCTGAGAAGCAGTTGGGTTGACTTGCTCTTCGCTATTTTGCTCTTGTGCTTGGTTAGAAGACTGACCGACCACGTGAGATAGACCATTAACCGACACAAAAATTAGAGCCACATACAGCAAATATAAGTGGATCGGTTGAAGTTGGGCGGAGGGCAAGCGCAACCAAGAGCCACGCACGGGTATCTGGATGGGATCGGTGGGAAACGGACTGGAAAACTCTTCGCCATCGATCCCTAGCGCATCCGCATACCGTCTGAGAAAGCACTTAATATAAATCGGTTCTGGCAGTCGATCGAGTTGTCCGTCCTCCAAGGCTTGTAAGAGCCGCTGGGGAATGCGCGTTTGATCGGCCACTTGAGCGAGGGATAAAGCTTTATCTTGCCTCGCTTGGCGCAGGTAACGCCCCAAGTCGGTTAACAATTCAATGCGTTGTGCCTGTTCAACGTGATAAGAGTTTTTCTGTTTATCTTTTTTCATAGATTGCGCTCCTTTCCCCCTGCCCGACGTTTAACCTCTGCTGGTTGAATTTTTTGCTTGAGTAATTGGACTTCAGCCTGACTCAGCATTCGGTATTGGCCTGTTGGCAGTTGTCGTAAATGAATTGAACCAATAGCGATTCGATGAAGATGAACCACTGGATATCCTAGCTGTTCTGCAACCCGTCTGATCTGTCGATTTCTGCCTTCGCGCAGAATAATCTCTAATAAAGTTTCCTCAACTTTAGACTCTAGCACTTTGACTTGAGCGGGTGCGGTTTTACGACCGGATAGAATAACGCCTGTACGCCAAGCCTGCAAGACAGTTTCAGGTGGCGAGCCTTTCACCCAAACTCGATAGGTTTTTGGAACGCTATGGCGCGGATGAGTTAGGCCGAAGGTCAAGTCGCCATCATTGGTCAACAGTAACGCACCAGAAGAATCGGCATCAAGGCGTCCAACGGGATGAATACCTTGATGGTTTCTTAAGTTTGGGGATAAAAGTTCGAGCACTGTACGACGGTTTTGTGGATCTCGGCACGTTGATACTACCCCAACTGGCTTGTGAAGTAAAAGGTAAAGGCGCTGAGGTTGGCTTTTGTCCGCAATTAGAGTTCCGTCTACTTCGATTGCATCTCGCTCTGGGTCAGCCTTTTGCCCTAATTGCTCAACCACGGTTCCGTTGAGGCGCACTCGACCTGCGAGGATCATTTGTTCGGCATGGCGGCGAGAAGCAACACCCCAGCGAGATAAGATTTTATGCAGTCGTTCGTGCATAGAGTAGACTCGCGTTAACCTCCTTTGAGAGCTGATTGTTCCTAAGAGTGGCTCTGATATCTATCTTAGTATGTATAAATCTTACAGGAAGGAAACTCAGTATCAGCGCTTTAACGATCGATTGTTAAGTTGCTCGGTTGCCAAGGTAACCAAACTTGCAGCCAAGCGCCTCCGGTGTCGGGATGGTTGCTGGCGCTGACGGTGCCGCGATGCGCTTCGATAATTTGCCGGACGATCGCTAAACCTAAACCGCTGCCATAACTGGGTTGTAAGTCTGAGGCGGGCGAGCGGTTATCGGGTTGGCTGCTAGATGTTGGGTGAGGGTAGCGGCGCGATCGCGATGGCTCGGCTCGGTAGAACCGCTCAAAGACATGGGGGATCGCATTTTCGGGGAAACCCGAACCCGAATCGATTGCTTCGAGATGCACCCATTGTTGGGTCGATTCGGGGGGGGCTTGGGGATGGGGTTCTAAACTAACTCTAAGCTGGATGCTCGCACCCGACGGGCTGTATTTAATGCTGTTATCCAAAAGGTTAAGGAGGACGCGATACAAGCGCGGCTCATCGGCTTGAATGAGTAATTTGGAGGGCCCGCCGTAGTCAAGCTGCACCTGTTTCTTGCGGGCTAGGGGTTCTAAACTGAGCCAGGAGGATTGAATTAGTTCTGGCAGGTTGACGTTTTTGAGATTTAAACAAGACCCGGCTTCTCGCTCTAGTTGGCTGAGATCGAGCAAGACTTGAACGAGATCGCTGAGGCGAATGGCTTCGTTTAACAAGCGATCTACCCAGTTTCGCAAGGGGGGATCGAGACGAGATTGCAGGGTTTCAGCAACAAGGCGAATGGAGGTGAGGGGGGTTTTGAGTTCGTGGGCAACATCGGAAAAAGCGCGATCGCGCTGTTGCGACAAAATCAGGACTTCCTGACAATTTTCTAAAAAAATTCCAACTTCACCTTTAGCCAGCGGTATCCCGATCCCGCGCAAGGCGATCGCCTGTTGCTGCGATAAGTTGGCTGGATCGGCACAAGTCGGTTGAAATATCCAGTCTCGCTGACAGGGTTTTTGGGCATTGCGCGTCACTTCAATGAGTTCATCTAATTCATAGGAACGCACAATTTCTAGCAGTAACCGAGGTCTAGCGGTGGCGGGAGGTTGAATTCCCAGCAACTGACAGGCTTGTTGATTGCACCAACACAGTTGATTTTCTTCATCGACTTGCAGATAGCCAACGGGAGCAACTTGGAGAAGTTGTTTCCATCGTTCCACCTGATTTTCGAGGTGGCGACAAGTCTCTTGCTGAAAGGCGATCGCCCACAGCAGGCGAGATAAAGAAGATCGCGTTGCCCTCAGCGTGTCTGATTTCAGGTCAGGTAGCAAATTTTTCAGCTTGAGTTCGAGCCAGACTCGATAACCGACAAGCAGAGCTAGACCCACCAATAGCCCTAAAGAGAACCCTAACCAAAACACAGTAAATCCTGGATTGATTAAAAATGAGACTTGTTGGCTGTCAGACTCTTTTAAGTCTTCCAGTTTTTTAAGCTCACTTTTAATGTAGTCTAATTACCCGAAACGATAGCCAAATCCGCGCACAGTTAACAAATATTCTGGATGGCTTGGATCGACTTCGAGTTTCTCGCGCAACCAGCGAATATGAACGTCTACTGTTTTGCTATCTCCCATAAAATCTGGTCCCCAGACTCGTTCGATCAATTGATCGCGCGACCAAACGCGGCGAGGGTTGCTCATAAATAATTCTAGAATTCGGAATTCTTTGGGGGAAAGATTAATTTCTTCTCCTCTGACCACAACGCGGCACTCTTGAGGATAGAGGGTAATGTCTTGAAAGCGTAAAACTGGCGGTTGAAATTGCGGAACGGGACAGCGGTGACGCCGCAGTAAGGCTCTGACGCGAGCAATCAATTCTCGCATTCCAAAGGGTTTGGTTAAATAGTCGTCTGCCCCTACTTCTAGACCGACAACGCGATCGGTTTCTGAACCTTTGGCGCTTAAGATTAAAATCGGGACGCTATGACCTTCATGGCGCAATAAGCGACAGATATCTAATCCATTGACGTAGGGCAGCATTAAATCCAGAATAATTAAATCTAGTTGCGTAATTTCGCTTTCGCTACTGCCCTCGCTGCGATGCAACATCTCTAAGACGGAACGGCCATCTTCTGCTGTTAAGACTTCAAAACCTTCTTCAATTAAGGCCAGTTCAACGGTTTCGCGAATTAACTCTTCATCTTCAACAACTAGAACCCGTCCTAGCTTGAGCTGGGGGTGAGCCTTATGGGTTTCTAGCGATAGCATGGATAACATTTGAGTGAGTCTCAGATTGAGGAATCCAGGCTGATTGTATCAGGTGTCAGCCTAGATTGTGTGTTTTGTAACTTCTGATTTGACTTCGCGGGGAATCCCCCAAAACTCCAATGCTTTAGGGGCATTTGTGGGCGATCGCGATCGGCCATAGCACCGAACAACCAGCCCGTTTGGGTTCGCGTTAAGATTGATAACGATTATCGTTTGGCAGTCCCCTAAGTTTTGTGCTACATTTCCATGTATCGGTTATTGAGATTATTTTTCAATAAATTTTGGCGGGTAGAAATGACTTCGCATTCGCCCGATCTCACCTCTCAGTACAGACGATCTGCGATCGCACTCAATCTCATCTACGATTTGCCATGTATAACTCTCAATTCACCTCATCTGTACCTAAGCTTTCGGTGATTCGTTCCTTTAAACGACGCGAAGCCTTACCGTTAGGCAAAAATGCCCTTTGGCAAATTCAACGAGGAGCCGTACGAGCCTTTACCTTTGCCGAAGATGGTACCTTAATTGCGTTAGGATTTTGGGGTTCGGGAGATATTGTGGGTTTACCTTTAGCTCAAATTCAGCCCTACGAAGTGGAATGCTTGACTGATGTAAATGCGCGGGCCTTACCGTTGAGCGAAATTGAGAATTTAACTCAAGTGATGCTGGCTCATCTTCACCAAACACAAGAATTATTGCGAATTCGCCACGGACAGATTTACGATCGCCTGCAACAATTTTTAGGATGGCTTGCTGATAAATTTGGTTGCGAGTGCGATCGCGGACAATTAATTCAATTACGCCTCACCCATCAAGACATTGCTGAGGTTCTTGGAACCACGCGCGTTACTGTAACTCGCCTGATGAGCCAACTCGAACAAGAAGGCACGATCGGTTGGTCTGAACCTCACTGGATATTATGGCATCCCGGCGTTGAGAGGCTCTAGCCAAATACAGCCAACCAAATCGGTAGAGTTAACAGCAAAGCCACCGATGAGAGGGCAATACAACTCGCGATCAAATCGCGATTCAATTCGTATTCTTCTGCCAAAATTAACCCTGCAAACGCTGTTGGCATCCCCGACATTAACACTAAAGTTAAGCGAGGATCGCCCCGCAGTCCAGCCAGGGTGGTAATCAGACCGATACAGGCAGGTAAAACAGCCATTTTAAGCAACGTCGGTAAAATCGCCGCTTGCAGACTGCGCCATCCCTGGAGTTGACTCAGGCGCATCCCCATTAATAATAACGCCGTGGGAATCACCACCCAAATCGATCGTTGCAAGCCAACTTCCACTACGGGGATAAAAGGCAATGGGCGAGTCAGGTAGCCCAGAGTAAATGCCCACAGCGAGGGAACGGTGAGGACATCGCGAATTTGTAGAATTAAATAATTACCCGATTGCCGCCCATAATAACTGGCTAACAGAACGCCTAAACCATAGGTGCCGAAAATATTCTGAGTGACGCTGTAGAGAATCGCCCAACTCAGATTAGCATTAGCAATCAAACTCGGAACGATCGCCAAACCCACAAATCCTGTATTTCCCAACACCGAGGAGAGGATAAAACTGCCTTGGCGATCGCGATCGAAAATAACTTGCCCCAGTAAAGGTAATTCCTCGCTGCCCCGACGAGTCGCTAAGGCGCGTATCCCCTGCAAACTTAACCAGGCCCCAATAAACCCTAACAGAATAGCACCCATCGTCATCAAGGGAGCCAACCCCACCTCTGAGGTAAAACTAGCCCGCCTCGCTAGGGAAAAGATCATGACGGGAATGCCCACCCAGTAAAGCGTCCGCCCAATCAAGCGGGGCAGGATATCCGGGAGAAAGCGAAACAGCACCACCCCCAGTCCCGTCCAGACGATCAGGGGCGTATAAGCATTGAGCAACAATTCAGCCATGCCATTGAGTCACAAGATACCTCAAGAAGTGTATCGGATTTCGCTGGCTGAGGCTGCTGGTGGGGTTATCTCAACACAACCATATCTTGGATTCGCCATTGATTATCTTGGCGAATGAGTTCGTAGCGAACTCGCAGATTCGGATCGTTGTAGGAGCTGGCGCTATCGAGTTGACCATTTTCAAAGAATGTGGCTTTCTCGCTGACAACGGCTTCAACAAACCCTTGATTGGGGTTTAGCTGGCTCATTTCTACCGATTCAATTTGCAGGCTATGTTCGTGTTCGGCGTACCAGTTCTCTTGGCGGGCTTGTTGAGATTGCGATCGCCATCTCGACAGCGCCGGATCGACTAAAATTTCCTCTAAGCGTTCGGTGCGATGCTCTTGACCGAGTGCTTCAGATTTGGCATCTAGCCAGGATTGGACGATTTGACGGGCGCTTTGCTGATTCAACTCTCCCGTTACCGTAGTGGGTTGCAGATCTGGATCGGGAATTTCCACAGGGGGACGATCCAGTTGAACTTGCGGCTGTTCGCCCTGCAACAGCGGTTCGGAAAACGCACCTTCCAACCAAGTTAGGGTGCGGCTGACTAAAAATAGCAGCAAACCTAAGCCTAAAATCCCAACCGCCCCAATCAACAGGAAGCGCGAATTTTTTGGCGATCGCCCCGCACGACTCGGAGGTGTTGGCGCTTTGGTACTGCGTCCGCTAGGAGGAGGGGCGATACTCGCAGGACGGCTAGAAACCCCAGAATTGGGCGTTAAGGTCGCCGTTCCCCCGCGAGCTAAAGGGGCCGTTCCACCCACAACGGCTAGCTGGCGTTCCGAAGCCGGAGTCGCAGTTTGGGCGGAGGTTCTCGCAGAGCGATTAACGGGAACCACATTCCCATTTTCCACTTTCAGGGCCGTTGATTCCGGCCGTACCGTCGAGCGTTGGTGGGGGAGCGCTGCCCACTCATCGATCTCTTCAGACTCGCTTGGCAGGGCTTCTAACTCGGTTTGAATGCGCTCGTCGGCAAAATAATCCTTCAGCGAGCTTTGACGGTTCTTAAGGTCGCGGAAATGGGGAAAAACTTCTTCTTGCAACCAGCGTTCTCCATACAAGCAGAGTCCGGGCAGCAAGTCGGGAGAGCCTTGAGAGTTTTCGCGAATGAACGCCAGGGGTTCGTATTCTTGGCTGAGTTCTAAGGCGCGACTGGCTTCTTCGGTTTGCCCCAACAGCAGGGCACAAACTGCCTGTTCTAAATGGACATCTTGACGGCTGCCCAAGCGAACCAGCATCCGTTTGGAACGGGCAATCAGAGCGGGTTTATGTTCGGCAAAACCTTGGGCTAGCAGCGCGTAAACGGCTAAATAGGTTGCTACCGCCGAAGGACGCAACGCTTCAGTTTCAAAGATCGATTGCTGTTCTTTGGCGGTGAGGTAGCCGCGCAGTTGTTGAATAAATAGCAAAAAGTCATCAATACCAAGGCCCGATTGATCGTTGCCGGGACCGTCAATACCGCCGCGTTCTTGCAGCATATCGCGCAGCATTTGAATCCCTTTGCGGCGCTGGGTGGCTTTTTCTTCGGGTTGCGCCACTAATTCTAAGATGCGGTAGGGTCGCAGTTTGTAGATATCAGCTTGAATTTCGCCGCGCACGCTGGCAAATAGCCCTTCTTGCAAGAGCAGCTTTTGTCCGGTTTCTAGGGATTCTGCGGCATTTTCGTAGCTGCCTTGCTGCCACTGTTCGCGTCCGAGTTCCATGCAGGCAAGAGCTAAGGTTAAGACAATATCGGCTCTTGTCAGTTGCTGGTCTTTTGTTGCTGTTTGCTTATTGGAGTTGAGGTAAGGACGACCGTATTTGAGAACCAGTTCGTATTCGCCCAGTTCTAGGAGGATGAGCAGCGCGCCGACTAGTTGCTCGTTACCGACGTTGAGGCTGGGCGTGAAGGGTTCTGCCGTGCTGCTAGCAGGTGGCGAGGAGGGGGTTTCGCTCTCGGTTTCTGGACTAGGCGCAGCGCCTAAAAATGTGGCATCATAAGCTTGGCGCTGTTCGGGGTTGGACAGCACCACGTAAGCTTCATCGATCAGTTGCTTGCGGGCTGCGATCGCCACTTCGGAATATTCTCGTCTAGGCAACTGCATAGCGCGATCGCGATGCGCCTGTTGCAATTGGTCGGCATTAGCCTGGATCGGTAAGCCGAGAATCCGATAGTAATCGAGCGGAATTCGCACAGTCTACTTCCTCAGCAGCAATATACTAATTTAATCTACGGTAACGAAAGATGCCACCCATAGTCCTCTGGGGAATCAAAAAAAGGGGACTTCAGTCAGAAGTTTATCAGCATCGGCCAAAAAACCCCAAGATAATGTAAGTTAAAGTTTTTGTCATTTGTTTGGGTTGCAACCTCAGCCGAATGACAGGGTAAGCAATTCGTTTAGCGTTTGCGCGAAATAGATTAGGACAAACCGATGGTTCAAGAACGTACATTACCTGCCTTTGAAGCCACTTCTGCCAAAATCTCAAAAGAAGTTGGGCTAATGCTTTATGAAGATATGGTCTTAGGACGCTTATTTGAAGATAAGTGCGCTGAGATGTACTACCGGGGCAAAATGTTCGGCTTTGTCCACCTTTACAACGGTCAAGAGGCTGTTGCTACTGGCGTTATTAAAGCATTGCGCCCTGGTGAAGATTATGTATGCAGTACCTACCGCGATCACGTTCATGCGTTGAGTGCTGGCGTTCCCGCTAGACAAGTCATGGCCGAACTATTTGGGAAAGCCACGGGTTGCTCCAAAGGACGCGGCGGATCGATGCATTTATTTTCCGCCGAACATGGTTTGCTAGGTGGCTATGCGTTTGTCGCCGAAGGCATTCCAGTTGCTACGGGGGCAGCTTTTCAAAGCAAGTACCGCCGCGAAGTCATGGGGGATCAAAGCTCAGATCGCGTCTCGACTTGCTTCTTTGGGGATGGGGCTTGTAACAACGGTCAATTCTTTGAATGCTTAAACATGGCCGTGCTGTGGAAATTGCCGATTATTTATGTAGTAGAAAATAACAAATGGGCGATCGGCATGGCCCACGAACGCGCTACATCCGTTCCCGAAATTTACAAGAAAGCCCACGCATTTGGCATGGCAGGGGTAGAAGTAGATGGAATGGATGTTTTAGCGGTTCGCGCTGCGGCTTTAGAAGCCGTTGAACGCGCTAGAGCAGGCGAAGGTCCCACTTTAATTGAGGCGCTTACCTATCGCTTTCGGGGACATTCTTTAGCCGATCCCGACGAATTGCGAAGCAAAGAAGAGAAGGACTTTTGGTTTACTCGCGATCCGATTAAAAAGCTCGCTGCTTATCTCATCGAGCAGAATTTAGTCGAACAACAAGAACTTAAAGAAATCGACAAAAAAATTCAAGCCACGGTTGATGAAGCCGTAGAATTTGCCTTAAGCAGTCCCGAACCCAGTCCTGACGATCTTTATCGCTACGTTTTCGCGGAAGACGAGTAAGCTGATACCCTCAGCTTTTCCGACAGTTAATTAAGTTAACCCTTAGAGTTGATTGACTGACACTCACTGCTGAAAGTCCTATGAGTCGCGTAGATTGGGTTAGCGTCAGCGTAACCCAACAGCAGCCAGGGTTGTGTTGGGTTTCGGACCTCAACCCAACCTATGCGACTATCTTGATTGTCAGTCAACCAGCCTCTAGAGACACTGGTTAAGGTGTCTCTATTTATTTAGAGGCAAAGGACGAGAGCATCTTTGTTTATTCCATTGCGCTAGCCCAACAGCACTTCCAAACAGCAATAAAGTCAGTCCGGTTGTTGGTTCTGGGATATTAGAAACGGGCGTAGGTTGTACGCTTGGTCGGTCGATTCGAGCGATGAATCCCGTTCCTTCATACCAAGTATGATCTAAATAATAGCTCCATAATGAAATAGTCGCTGGAGCATTGACGCAATCCCCTAAAGAGGCAAAGGGACAGAAGATTTTCATCTTAAAGTAAGTTGTAGACGAGACAACTGCTAGGGGATGAGAATTAGGTCCACCATACCAAGGTGAAGGGAAGGGTTGAATCCACTCCCAAGAGCCTGGGGTTCGGGAGAGAATGTAGTCTGTTGCCTGGTAAGCTGGGCCTGGAGTCCCGTAACTTAAAAGAATCTTTGTGGGATAAAGCTTGTATTCAAGGGGCTGATGAATAATGTCTGAGATATGGCCACTGTCCATGCTAATGGTGCCTGTAGCAATGCCATCAAGGGATTGAAAGTGCAGGGTTAACGCTTTGGCACTCGTTGCAGACAAACTCAGAAAACCGCAAGTGGCTAGAGCCATTGCAGCAAGAGAAATTCTTCGATGAAGCGACATTGGTATCTCCTTGCAGTTGACAGTCAGATGAAGGGCACTCAACTGCTATGACCGCGAATACAAAGTATCGCTTTCTGATTTCGCAAGCTGCAATAAATTTTTACAATAAGAACTAATTATCGATCCCCTGGCTTTTCAGATCCGATAAAAATGCATCCTAAGTATTTATACGGTTTTTAACTTAGTCGAAATTTTGTTATACCCAAAACAATTTTAAGTGGACTAACTGTTTAGGGTGAAATTGATGTCTATTATCCAGTTAATGACTTTACAAGCAATGCCTAACTTAACCGGGCAACCCATCACGGAGATATGGGAGAAAACGAAAACAACGGGCAAAGAAGCAGTTGGTAGCCTTTCCCAAGGAACGAGTGAAGCACTTGGACAGAGCAAAGCTTTATTAGACAAGGGATCTACCCAAGTGACCCAGGCTGCTGAAAACCTGGCACAAAGCACGAGCGAAGCGCTAGGACAAGGTAAGGTTTTAATTGAACAGACGATGAGCCAAGTGAATAGCTTAATTAATCAAGTTTATATTGGCACTCAAATTGCTGTTCAAGAAGCTATTACTAATTGGCTGAACGCTCATCCCATAATTCACTGGCTCGTTAATCATCCTCTGCTCTCTCTATTTTTAATCCTATTATCGATTGTTCTTATTATCAGCTTAATCCAAGCCTTAATTGGATTAATCAAAAAAGCATGGATAGCGATTTTCACTTCTCCTACTAAGTTAATCCAAAGCGTTGTAACCTTAATCTACAAATCCATCAGTTGGGCTATTCAGTTCGTTTGGCTTAACTTTAAGCCAACTTCTCAGAAGGCTTTGGTGGCTTCCCCAAGCGTAACCGATATTAAAATGATTATTGTTCCTGAAGATCTAGCAATCGACGATTCCTCAAAATTAAATGAGATATTGCAAAAAATCGAATCTCTTCAACAAGAGCAAAGTAAACTTTTACAAGAGATTTTTACTTTGAGTCAGCAGAAGCACTAGTTATAAATCTGGACAAAAAAAGCTGCCTCCATTTGGGAGACAGCTTGGGAGAGTAGGTCTTGCCTACTCTCGATTTCAAGCTTAGTAGTCGAAGTCGCCGCCCATACCAGCGCCAGCACCAGCGCCAGCGTTGTCTTTGGGTTCGGGTTTGTCAACCACGATGCACTCGGTGGTTAAGACCATACCGGCGATGGAAGCTGCGTTTTGCAGAGCAGAACGGGTGACTTTTGCGGGGTCAACGATACCCGCCTCGAACATATCAACAAATTCGTTGGTGGCTGCGTTGTAACCGACGTTGAAGTCTTTTTCTTTCACGCGTTCAGCGATGACAGCACCGTTTTGACCGGCGTTTTCAGCAATTCGCTTTAGCGGAGCAGTCAGGGCGCGAGCAACGATGGTTGCACCGATGAGTTCTTCGCCGCTGAGGTTGTTGTTTGCCCACTCTTCGAGAACGGGGGTGAGGTGAGCTAGGGTGGTACCGCCACCGGGGACGATGCCTTCTTCAACGGCCGCTTTGGTGGCGTTGATGGCATCTTCTAGGCGAAGTTTGCGGTCTTTCATTTCGGTTTCGGTGGCTGCACCCACTTTGACGACAGCAACGCCACCGGCGAGTTTAGCCAAGCGTTCTTGCAGTTTTTCTTTGTCGTAGGAAGATTCGGTTTCTTCGATTTGACGACGGATTTGTTCGCAACGTGCTTTAACGGCTTTCTCGTTACCTTCTGCGACGATGGTGGTGTTGTCTTTGGTGAGGGTGATGCGACGCGCTTTGCCGAGTTGATCGAGTTTGGCGCTGTCGAGCTTGAAGCCTGCATCTTCGGTGATCAGTTGACCGCCGGTTAAGGTGGCGATGTCTTCTAACATAGCCTTACGGCGATCGCCAAAACCAGGAGCTTTCACCGCAGCCACGTTGAGGACGCCGCGCAGTTTGTTGACAACCAGGGTAGCAAGGGCTTCTTTTTCGATGTCTTCTGCGATGATCAGCAGGGGACGACCGGAACGCGCAACTTGCTCTAGAACGGGTACGAGGTCTTGGACGAGATTGATCTTCTTGTCGGTGATCAGGATGAAGGGTTCTTCGAGAATGGCTTCCATCCGCTCCATGTCGGTTGCGAAGTAGGGAGAGATGTAGCCTTTGTCGAAACGCATCCCTTCGGTGATTTCGAGTTCGGTGGTCATGGATTTCCCTTCTTCGAGGGAGATCACGCCTTCTTTACCGACTTTATCCATTGCTTCGGCGATCATTTGACCGACTTCTTCGTCGTTCCCCGCAGAGATGGAACCGACTTGAGCAATGGCTTTGGAGTCTTCAACTTGACGAGCGTGGGCGGCAATTTTGTCTACCAAGAAGCCGGTTGCTTTTTCAATCCCGCGCTTCAGGGAGATGGCGTTTGCGCCGGCTGCAACGTTCCGCAGACCTTCTTTAACAATCGCGTGAGCCAGAACAGTAGCGGTGGTGGTTCCGTCGCCTGCTGCGTCGTTGGTTTTGGAAGCCGCTTGACGGATTAAGGAAACGCCAGTGTTTTCTACGTGGTCTTCGAGTTCGATTTCTTTAGCGATGGTAACGCCATCATTGACGATCTGAGGCGCACCGAATTTTTTCTCTAGGACGACGTTGCGACCTTTCGGACCGAGGGTGACTGCTACGGACTCGGCTAGAATGTCCATACCGCGTTCTAGTGCGCGACGAGCGTTTTCGTTATAAATGATGCGTTTTGCCATAGTTCCTCTATCTGTTCGGTGAGTGTGGTCGGTCTGGTTTTAGAATGGATGTTTCGGTTCTAAAAGTTTGAGACACAGCGAGCAGCGATCGCAGCTTTGGCTACAACTCGCTCGCCTGGAGGTGTTAGGAAACGACTGCCAAAATATCTTTCTCAGACAGCAGAACGTACTCATCGCTGCCGAGTTTGACATCGGTTCCGGCATACTTGGAGTAGAGAACTTTATCGCCGACTTTGACTTCCGGCTCTTGACGAGAACCATCTTCGTTGCGCTTGCCAGGTCCGACTTGAACGACTTCGCCAACTTGGGGTTTTTCTTTGGCGTTGTCGGGTAGAAGAATACCACCCGCAGTCCGTTCTTCAGCAGCGCTCACTTTCACGAAAACGCGATCGCCAAGCGGTTTAACTGTAGAAACACTCAGAGATACAGCAGCCATAGGTAAACAAAGTCTCCAACTTGTTACTTCACACTCAGGAGCAGCTTGAGAGTTACTTCGCCTACAGGATGTTTGCTCGATCTCTGTGGGGGAGTTAGCACTCTCAACTCCTGAGTGCTAATCTATCGAAGGTTGTACAAGAGTGCAACTCTATTTTGAGTACGGGTTCCCGAACTCTAGCTGTAGAGAGAGATTCACTCGATGCAAAGAAGGATTAAGCAAGCGACTTTATCAAATCTTGATGAAGTTGGTTCTGCTTTTGAGTGAGAATACGGTTGCTCGTCTGGGGCGACCTCGCGAAAATACGGTCATCCTCTTCCATAAACTGCTCGATCCAGCTTGAATCTCGTTTTGGATTCGCTTTGAATCTTTGAATTTGCGTGCCCAATTGCCCGATACTCTAACCTTCGGGTTGGAGCTGAACTCCTCAATCCTTTGCCTTTATTGCGCTTAACTGGGTTATCACCATGAGATTGCAGACAGCAGGCGCGATCGCCCTAGGGACTGCCATTTTAGCAACGGTGCAACTGAACGTTATAGAAAGAGCGATCGCCCTCACTTTAACTGGTTCTTACGGCACCTGGAGCAACCCCAGACTAGAAAATAATGCCAATCCTCACGGCAATATTATCTATCATCAAGCGGGGTTGAACGGACAAATTGAAAACCAGATTCTTTGGGGCGTGCCTTTAGGTCCCGGTGCGCCTAAAAGCGGCTTAGGATTTACAGGGGTAAGTCCTACCCAGTTAAGTTCGGGACAAGTTTTTCAACTAGGGACTCTTCGGCATTTTAATAATCCTGTGTTTCCCCCTTCTGTAACAGATGTTGAGTTAAATATTGTTTTGGGATTTACCACTCTCAACTTCAATCCCACCTTTACGTTTAACTTTAATCTTTGGGAAACTCCTAATATCGATCCTTGTCCATTTGTAAGTATTGTACCCTGTGCCGATCGCCTGTCTTGGACGAATGCGATCGCCTCCAACAGCTTCTTTATCGATGGCTTAGAATATCGCTTAGAATTACTTGGCTTTAAGCATAGCCCCAACAGTCCGATTGTCACTGAATTTATCTCTCAAGAAAATCAGACTAACACAGTTGCATTGTTTGGGAGGCTGATTGAAATCAATACCCCTCCTCAACTGGACGCTTTTTTTCTCAATGGTCAAAATGTCAATGTTTTGAGAACCCCAGAAGGTTCGTCTGTAGACGCCACCTTATACGCAATTGACCAACAGAAATCTGATGACATCACCTTTTTTATTAACAACCAAAATCGCGGAACAGATTATAATGATACTACGGGTTATCGTAGCATTACCACCCCGTTAGGCACCTTTAAAGATAACGGAACTTTTACCTATACGGCTCAAGCTCGCGATAGTCGAGGAGCCAATAGTAACACCATTACTAAAACTGTTGAAGTTTATAATGTCGCTCCCACGATTTCACCCTTTCATTACATTATTAATGAAGGCGATTCATTAGTGGCAACTTTACAAGCCACCGATCCAGGAGCGGATGCAGTTACCTTTTTCGTAGATAATCGTCAAGTGGGAACAGACTGGCGAACCAGCGGCGTTCGTTCGACGAATGTTAATTTAGGAAACTTTGCCAATAATGGCGAGTTTACCTATCTCAGCCATGCCATTGACGATTATGGAGGACGGAGCAATACTGTTGTTAACCGGGTGACAGTTTTAAACGTTCTGCCAACCTTAACTGCTTTTGAACTAAACGGTTTAGATCGAGATATTATTATCGATCAAGGACAATCGGTATCGGCTCAATGGAAGGCAACCGATCCGGGAAAACATGATAGTATTAGCTTTTTTCTCAACGGACAAAATCTGGGTACAGATTCCACCATTACGACTGGCGAACGTCGAATTTCATCCCATTTAGGGACATTTTACGATCCGGGCACGTTTTCTTATAGTGCTTTAGCTCAAGATAGCGATCGCGCCTATAGTAACACCCTAAATCGTCGGATCGTTGTCCGCAATGTTGCACCCACTATTACCCATTTGACAGGCGACTTATTAGTCACTGTTGGAGAAACTTTTGCCTTTGGCGGAACAGCCTTCGATCCTGGAACTAATGATATTTTGACGTTTGCTTGGGATTTAAATGGAGATGGCTATTTTGATGATTTTATCGGAGCTAGCGGCAGTTGGGCCTTCCTAGAACCCGGCGATTATCAAATAGCGCTCAAGGTGTTTGATAATCATGGCGGAACCACTTATGGTTCTTTCAAGGTGGCGGTATCTGCACCTCCAACGCCAACTCCAACACCGGAACCAACTCCCACACCAACACCAACTCCAACACCGGAACCAACTCCCACACCAACTCCAACACCGGAACCGACTCCAACTCCAACGCCAACACCAGAACCTGTTTCTGTACCCGAACCTTCCGTTTATTTAGGACTTTTAGGGTTAGGCGGACTTTTTGCAATCCGCAAGCGAATGGCTATAGCTAAGAGATATCTGTCAAGTGCTGTAGCTAGAAGGATTTCAGTCACAGAACCGATAGTGAAGTTGGGTTTTGGAATATCAAGCAGCCTGCGGGTGTTATTCATTCATATTGCGGTAAGTCGCAACAGCCGAGGGAGAAATGCGGTTGAGGTAGCGGAAGATCCAGTATTTAAAAACCGTATCGAGAATCACAGGGAAAGTTGCAATGAATAGAAAGATGAATTCTCGGCTTTCGGGTAAGCCTAAATGGCGAGAAATTCCTTCTAGAATAACTTCCCAACCATGTGGCGAGTGAAACCCGACAAACATATCTGTAAATAAGATAATAATGAAGGCTTTGGCACTATCGCTTAAGCCATAGACTACATCATCTAGGAAAGATTTAACCACATCAATTTCGCGTTTGCTGGTGACAATTACGAGACAAAACGCCATAAATGAAAAGAGATCGGCGAAAATATTCTTAATAGAATCGGCACTGCGATCGCGATATTCTCTTTGAATCTCAATTGCGCGTTCTTCTAGGCGTTCTTCCATTTCCTCGTCTGTCAGTTCGGTAACTCTTCCTGTTAGGTGTTGAAAATGGAGTTTTCTTTCATAGCGTTCTAAATCAACAAAAGCTTCTTCCTCCATTTCTGTGTTTAGAAAAATCTCAATTCGTCCTTGATTTTTGAGATTATCAATTGCCGGCCCAATAACAAAATTTTTCGTAATCTGTTGAGTTAGCAGAGGAATTAAAATCATTAAAAGAATAAACCGCAGTGAAATAACTGTCTTAAACTTAGAAACCCGAAAGTTCTTAATCAGTTCTTCTTCTGCTTTAGGGTCGAGTTCACTTTTGACGCGGCTTAAAGTGCCTAAGATAGAACGAGGAAGAAAGCTAGATTTATCGACAATTGTTTCTTTGCTTGCAACTGTTTCTAGGCTAGGATAAGGACTAGCAGGAGGTTTGACTGTATTATCATTAATGGGCGCTTTACTAACTGCCCGATCGGGCGTCTTGGTAATCGGGATTAGGGCTTGAGACAGTTTAGATTTACGAGAATAACGTAATAATATTTCATCAATAAACCTTAATTTTTCTAGAGTTATTGCAGCTCGTTCTGGCGAGCCAATCGTTAAAGTCTCCTCTCCCTGTCCCAGTTTCTTAACGGAATCGCTAATAATAGAATGACTAAGATTAAATTCTGACAAACGAATTTTTGCTGCATTTAAGTTGTTTTTGAGTTCCCTTTTAAAGTAAACAATTTCACTATTGCTAAATTGCCCTACTTTAAAGTCTACTTTTCCTCCATCAAAATAGGTATCTTCGAGTGCCTTAATTTTTAGAACCGCCTCATATGCATCTTCAAGCGCTCGTTCGGGCGTATCCCAAAACCACCGACTAGACGAACGAAAATAAGCTCTAAACTTATAAAAAATAGAGGTTTTCATCGGTTACAATAGAGGAAGTAAAAATCAATGGTTTGTTTCTGGTGCAAATCGTTTGTTCAGGTCATCACCAAGTTGAATGACAATCTTTTTTGTCGGTTGGGCTGAACACCATGAAACCCAACACTCCTAGCCACAAGTATTGGGTTTCGCTAACGCTAACCCAACCGACGAAGGGATAGGGGTTTTGAGAGTTTTGTCAGTCAATCAGGGCCATTATTCAAAAGTCATTGGCTTTTTCCCCAAACTGAGAATTGTTTTGCGTTAGAGTAGCCAGTATCTTATCAAAATTTAGTCTAAAGGCGACCTGTGAGTGCTGAGTCAACTTGGATAATCGGTTCTGTCCGCAGTGGGAAAACCACCCGCCTGATCCAAAAGTTTCAGGCCAATCTTGAAGCCGTACAAGACCAATGTCAACCCGCTATTGTACCTCCTATTTTGGTATTTGCAGCCAATAGCGATAACCGCATTGTCCTAGCCGAACGGTTAGTTGAGGCGATCGCTGGAACCTATCCTATCCAAACCACCACCCCTTTAGGCTTCACCATCGATGAAGTCTTGCTATTTTGGCCGCTGTTAATTGAAAGCTTAGACCTCAGAGCGCAGTTTCCCATGCGCCTGCGTCCAGAAACCGAGCAAGAACTAGCCACGCAACTGTGGCATTTAGCCCTCACCCAAGGCGGGCTGCAACAGGAAGGGGTCAGCGAGTACCGCATGGTACGGCGCACTTTAGACTTATACGCCCTCAGCAGTGCGGCGGGAGTTCTCCCCGAACAAATTACCGAATTGTTAGAAACCGGCTTTGCAGAAACCCAAGGAAGCCCCGCCCTGTGGCGAGCAATGGGAGAAGCGATTTTAGAATGGCGACAGTGGTGTTTAGAACGCGGCTTTCTCAGTTACGGGTTAGTCTCAGAACTCTACTGGCGACACCTGCTTCCCAACCCCCGCTATCAGCAACATCTGCTCAAACGCTATCGCTTTGTCTGCGCCGATGATGTCGATGAGTATCCGGCGATCGCCGTTTCCCTCTTTGAATTTCTCCTCAACGCTGGCGTCAGCGGCTGCTTCACCTACAACCCCAACGGCAGTATTCGCTTAGGCTTAGGAGCCGATCCCAAATATTTAAGCAGTTTAGCCCGATATTGCCAAATTGAAGCCCTCAGCGAACAGCCTACTCGCGGTTTAGCGGCCGACTGGGGGGAAACCTGCGTTAACCGCGTCCTTCAGCCCCTGTGGAGCGAACCCGTAAGCTTCAGCGCGCCAGAAATTCAGGTTCTTTCCACCCCATCGCGATCGCAACTCTTGCGCCAAACCGCCGAAACCATCATCAACGCCGTCGAACGCGCAGAAGCCGCCCCCCAAGAGATCGCCATCATCACCCCCGGTTTAGATGCGATCGCCCGTTACACCCTATCAGAAATTTTAGGCAAAGCCGGAATTGAAACCACCCTGCTCAACGATCAGCGCCCCTTAAACCAGTCTCCCCCGATCCGCGCCCTATTAAGCCTACTCGCCCTCGTCTATCCGGGAAACGGGCGCACTCTGAACCGAGATGCGATCGCCGAAATGCTCGTCATCCTCAGTTCGGCCCCCAACCCCGAACAACCCACCCACTACACCCCAGACATCGACCCCGTACGCGCCGGACTGCTTGCAGACCATTGTTACGCCCCCAGTCCAACCCAACCCCGCCTGCTTCCCCCCCACACCTTCCCCCGTTGGGATAGACTCGGCCATCGCGCCACCACCGCCTATCAACACCTCCAGGAGTGGATCGACCAGCAGCAAGCACAACTGCAAAACCGCCTGCTACCGAGTCCCCTCGTCCTTCTAGACCGGGCCATTCAGCGCTTTTTGTGGAGTGGTACCCATCTGTCTTACGAACAACTGGCGAACCTGCGAGAACTGGTGGAAACCGCCCAACATTATTGGGAAGTCAAAAACCGCCTCCCCAAAATCCCCGACAGCCGATCCAACCCCGTCGGACAATTTATCGAACTGCTGCGGCGCGGAACCGTCAGCGCCAACCCCTACCCCGTCCGTTCCCTGCGATCGCCTCAACAGAGCGTCACCCTCGCCACCATCTTTCAGTACCGCCTCAGCCGCATGAGCCATCGCTGGCACTTTTGGCTCGATGCCGGTTCGCCCCTGTGGTTGAAAGGTGGGGCGGCGGTTCTATTTGGCGCGCCCCTATTCCTCCACGATCGCCTGAATAAACCTTGGACAGAAGCCGATACCGCCCAAGCCGATGAGGAACGCTTAAAGCGCATTCTCCTCGATCTTCTCAGCCGTACAGAAGAACGTCTATTTCTCTGCCATAGCGACTTAGCCACCAACGGACAAGAACAAACCGGCCCCCTATTATCCCTAGTCAATAGCGCCGTTCCCCTCAGTTCAGAACCCCAAAGCCCAGTTTTCACCCTTTGAGGTATTGACAACTTCGCTGCCTGAAGGCGAGGGGATTCTTGGTTCATCGAGATAGCTCATGCTACTTGCCCTCCCCAAACTTCACTCTTGTTGTGTCCCACCGCTGTATAACCCCGTTGCAATACAACTTGCGCTGCTGCTACATCTCGATTTGTCTCATAGCCACGCTCAGAACACTTGTGGACGCGCTCAGATAGGAGTTTCTTTCCGGTATGCGTTTGACATCTAGGACAAGTCTGGCTGGTTCCATTAGCATTTACCTTGGCGAAGTATACACTATGACTGTCTGGATCAATGTATGTACGTTGATTCCAAATCTTGGCTGAAAACGTCTGACTCAAAAGTCCCCATTGAAGGAGGAGGCTTGTACCCAAATTTTTGGTCAGCACTTGCAACCGCTCGTTAAGATTATTCATAATCGGTGCGAAAGTGAGGAGATTATGGCGATCCATTGGTTGCAAGCCCTAGAAGTGGGTAAATATCTAGTTAGTCAGCGACTCCAGGGGCGCAAGCAGTTTCCCCTAGTATTAATGCTCGAACCCCTATTTCGCTGTAACTTAGCCTGTTCCGGGTGCGGTAAAATTCAGCATCCGCCGGAAATTCTCAAGCAACACCTCTCCCCGGAAGAGTGTTTTGCAGCCGTTGAAGAATGCGGCGCGCCTGTGGTTTCTATTCCCGGCGGCGAACCTTTGATGCACCCGCAGATCGATCGCATTGTGCAAGGATTAGTTGAACGCAAAAAGTTTGTTTACCTTTGCACCAATGGGTTATTGCTCGAAAAAAGCTTAGATAAGTTTCAGCCTTCTCCGTATCTGAGTTTTAGCGTTCACCTCGATGGGTTGCGGGAATTGCACGATCGCTGTGTCGATCGCAATGGGGTATTCGATATTGCAGTTAAGGCGATCCGGGCTGCGAAAGCCAGGGGGTTCCGCGTCACAACCAATACGACGGTGTTTGAGGGAACCGATCCGCAGGAAATGCAGAAATTCTTTGATTACTTGGCCACCTTGGGCGTTGATGGGATGATGATTTCTCCCGGTTACAGCTATGAGTGGGCCCCGGATCGAGAGCATTTCCTCCAACGCGAACAAACCCGCGCCCTATTTCGGGAAATTTTAGCCCCCTACAAAGCGGGTCAAAAACGCTGGAATTTTAATCATAGTCCTTTGTTTCTCGACTTTTTGATCGGACAGAAAGATTATGACTGTACGCCTTGGGGAAGTCCGAGTTATAGCGTTTTGGGCTGGCAAAAACCCTGCTATTTGCTGAATGAAGGTCACTATCAGACTTTTAAGGAATTACTTGATAATACCGACTGGTCGCAATACGGTCAGCGCAGCGGCAACCCGAAATGTGCTGACTGTATGGTACATTGCGGCTATGAGCCGACAGCAGCACTCGATTCAATGGAACCTGTGAATATTGGGCGATCGCTAGGAGCGTTGTTCGGAGTGGGGAGTTGATCGCTTTAGCTATAACGATGATTCCTATCTTAGGCGCGATCGCCTTTTACCTAGCTTGTACTGGGCAGACTCGCGCCTTTTTTCGCTCGCCCGAAACATCAGAACCCCCCTTAACCGAAGGTATTTCTATCCTCGTTCCCATCTGCGGTATTGATGAAGGGGCTTGGGAAAACTGGACTTCTTTATGCAAGCAAGATTACCCCCATTATGAGGTCCTTTTTGGAGTCGTCGATCCGCAAGATCCGGCGGTTCCTCTACTCGAAAAACTAGCTGATGCGTTTCCCCATCAGGTTCGCCTATTTATCGGACTTGAGCCGAGGGGAATTAATCACAAAGATAGTACGCTTTCCTATCTGTTAGAAGCGATGCGCTATGAGGTTATCGTTTTTGTCGATAGCGATATTCGCGTTTCTCCAGATTACTTGCAAACCGTAACCGCTCCGTTACGCGATCCACAAGTTGGAATGGTGACTTGTGCTTTTGTGGGACGCGATCCGCAGTTTTTTACCTCTGCGTTGGCTTCATTAGGTCGCTGCTGCGATTTTATCCCTAGCGCCTTGGTTGCTCAAGCCCTGGATGGCGGGCTGCGGTTTGCAGTGGGCGCAACGATGACGATCCGCAAGTCAACCTTAGAAAAAGCAGGCGGTTTGCACCTCAGCCGCATTGGTTCAGACTATAACTTAGGCAAACGTACCGCCAATACAGGCGATCGCGTCAAACTGTCTGGCTATCTGCTGGAGTCGGATACGGGCAAAGAAAGTCTAAAACAATTGTGGAACCGTGAGTTACGCTGGGCAAGAACCATCCGCTTCAATCGCGGCCCCATTTATTACACCATGATATTTTGCTATGGGGCGGTCTTCTGCTTACCCCTGTTAATCCTATCTGGGTTTGCACCGTGGGCGATCGCTCTTACCCTCTTCACCTCTGCCCTCCGCTACACCCAAGCCTCGATCGCCATTTCTGAACTCAACTGTCCTCACCTCCGGCGCTGGCTAGTTCTTCTCCCCTTACGGGATCTATTGAGTTTTGCAGTTTGGGCGGTAGGCTGTTTCGGAAATACCATCTATTGGCGAGGGCGCAAGTTACGCATTATTGAAGATGGCATCATCGAACCCTACTAGGAGGAGAGTTGGGAGTTGGGGAAAGAGGATGGGGGGATGGGGAGGTGGGGGGATGGGGGGAAGAAGAGGGTAGGGAGGGGGGTACCTATGCTCCTGAAATGTTTAACGAGCGCCCCGACTCATCGCCGTGACGCGCTGGGAATTGTGAAATACCCCAATTCCGACAATTTCGGTGAATCAAGGTTTGACCGAAATTAAAAACAATGGCACCTACGCCGAAATCTACCAGAAATGGTTTGGAGTAGAACCGCCAACTCTACCGGAAACTGCACCAACTAACTAAGTAGCAGCCGCTAACAGTTGGGTCAAATGACCCAACCCATTTAAAACTATTCATCCTCTATTCTTTAAGAGCAATATCAGATCGTGTGGGAACCTCTGCAAGTTATTCGCGATGCCTTACCTAACCTACTGTTAGGAGCAATTGTTACCCTTCAGTTAACCGCATTTAGCACCGTTTTAGGAATGATTGGCGGGTCTTTAGTCGCTATTGGTCGGTTGTATGGCCCAGGCCCGCTAAAATTATTGATGCGAGTGTATGTAGACTTTTTTAGAGGAACGCCCCTACTCGTTCAGATTTTCATGATCTATTTTGGGCTGCCTTCCCTATTGCGAGAACTGGGTTTGCAATTTACCTTTGACCGTTTTCCCGCTGCGGTTTTAGCCCTAACTTTAAATAGTGCGGCCTATATTTCTGAGATTGTGCGCGGTGGCATCCAATCCATCGAAAAAGGACAATCGGAAGCCTCGCAATCTTTAGGCTTAGGACCAATCCAAACCATGCGCTATATTATTTTCCCCCAAGCTTTACAACGAATGCTACCGCCCTTGGGAAATGAATTTATCACGTTACTCAAAGATACCAGTTTAGTCGCCATTATCGGCTACGAAGAGTTATTTCGGCGCGGTCAATTAATTGTTGCCAGTAACTATCGTGCTTTTGAGATTTATGCAGCCGTAGCGCTGGTTTATCTCTGTCTAACGTTGCTTTCTTCGCAAGTCTTCTCTTTCCTCGAAAAATGGATGAGTCCTACTTACCGCGCCCAACGAAAAGCCCGGTTACAAGTTAACGAGTAGTGTTAGGCTAAAACCTATAAATTGGCTGAAACTCGTTCATTGCGTACGCAAGTTAGGTAAACTGACAATTAGCAGTCGATTGATTACCTCAGACTCTGAAAAAATTGCGCGATCGCTTTCAGCCTTGCGTTTTTCGCGTACCCACAAAAAGGGTTGGGTCAAGACTAGCACGACCCAACCTACAGGAAAAACTATGCCATTAGTGCAACAGTTGGGCGGATAGCTGGTGATGAACTTCTTGGACTTGTTGGTCTAGATCCTGGCTGGTATCGAGAGAGGTGACGTAGTGGCGTTCCTCGGCGGTGTAGGGTTCTAGGGCGGCTAGTTGCGATTCTAATAGGTCTGCGGTGGCATCGGCAATATCGCCGGTTCGCTGTTCTAAGCGTTCCCGCAAGACTTCCACAGGGGCAATACAGTTGAGGATGCGGAGGGATAAGCCTTGTTCTTTAGCGCCGGCGATCGCACTTTCTCGATACGCCACGCGATCGTACTTGGCATCTAAAATCGTGTTAAACCCTTGAGATGCCAGGAGCAAACCCAACTCTAAAAGGCGATTGTACGTCTTTTGACTCATTTCTGGCGTATACAGGTCATCGCCTCCCCGTTGGGTGAGGGGAATTCCGGCGAGGTGTTTGCGAACCGCATCAGAACGGAGGTGAATTGCGCCTAATTTTCGGGCAAGTTTCCGCGCTACGGTACTTTTACCGGAACCCGATACGCCCGACATCAGGATAACCTGGCCTTGTTTTTGTTGGGTATATTCCCAAGCGAGTTTGTAATACTCCGATGCGGTTTGGCTGGCTTTGGCTTTTTGGGGTTCGGGAACCGCCGGATCGTCGAGTAAGAAAGAGGTGACTTTTGCCCGAACGTAGGCTTGGCGACTCAGGTAGAGGGGGAGGAGTTGCAACCCTTCCCAGTCTCCGGTTTGTTCGATATAGGTATTTAAAAAGGCGTTTCCTAAATCTTGGCGTCCCCGCGCTTCCAAGTCCATAACGGCGAAGGCGACATCGTACATGACATCGACAAAGCGGAAGGGTTCGTTGAATTCAATACAGTCAAATAAGACAATTTTGTCTTGCCATAGGCTAATATTGCGGGCGTGTAAGTCGCCGTGACATTCGCGAATGCGATGATTTTGAATGCGAGATGCAAATAGGTCTTGACGTTCGGCAAAAAAGCGATCGCTATAGTCCTGGGTTTGGTCAAACCATTGTTGCGTCTGCGGGCCGCCAATGTATTTCTGGCTTTGTTCGTAGTTTTGATTGAAGGCTTGGCGAATTTGCGAGACTTTACCGAAGCTGCGGATATAGTCGTTGGTGGCTGCTTTTGCATGAAACTCCGCCACAACTTGCCCCAAGCGCTGCATCAAGTCTTCGGTGAGTTCATTTCGCTCAAACATCCCGCTGAATAGGGCTTCTTGGGGAAACTGACGCATTTTAACGGCATATTCAACGACCTCTCCCTCGCCTTCGCCGAGGTAAATGCGATCGCCATCTTGAGAAATCGCCACCACCTCTAAATACAGATCCGGCGCGCCTCGCTGGTTCATCCGCAACTCTTCTTGGCAAAAGTGGCGGCGCAGTTCTAAAGTGGAAAAGTCTAAAAAGCCGAAGTTTACAGGTTTTTTCAGTTTATAGGCATACTCGCCCGTCAGCAGAACATAGGAAACATGGGTTTGTTCTAAATGAATCGGTTCTTGTACCGGATGGGGATAGAAATCCGGCTTTAGCATCTGTTGAATAACGGGGGGAAGGCTAGTTTCTGTCATAGCGGATTGCTGAGTTGCCACAAATAGTAGATTAATGGACAAGCTAATACAAAGAAACCAGAGGCGATCGCCCCTGGTTGGTACAAATCTGGAAAAATCCTAGATACAACTATTCAGCAGCGGTTTCAGTTTCAGTGGCGGCTTCTGCGGTTTCCCCTTCAACTTCGCCTTCTGCTTCTAAGCCGTACTGAATCCCTTCAAGCGGATCTTCAGTCGTTTCAGTTGCAGTTTCCGAGACTCGCGGTTGCAGAACGCTAACCACAGCTAAATCGGGATCGCCTAATGCTTGCGCGCCAGAGGGCAGAATGATGTCTTTTAAGTACAGGGTATCGCCAATGTTCATCTCGGAAACATTGATTTCAATTGAATCCGGGATGCTATCGGGGGTGCATTCCATTTGCAGTTCAGTCAAGGTGGTGTCTAAGACGCCACCATCTTGTTTCACGCCCACCGCTTCGCCCACATAGTTGAGGGGAACCACCACTTGCAGGCTATCTTGAGAGGCGATCGCAAAAAAGCTGAGGTGATAGGGGAACCCTTTCCAGGCATGGGTTTGAACTTCTCGTAAAAGGGTTCTCCCTTGCCAAGGTTCATCGGGAATATTTAAGCGAATTACCGTGTTATTCACCGTTGCTTTTTTCAGCAGCAGTTCAACGCTTTTAGCATCAACGGTGAGATGAATCGCTTCAGTTCCCTTATGTCCGTATAGGTTCGCCGGAATTTGACCTTCACGGCGCAGGGCATTGGGTTTGCTGCCAGGTTGGCGCTTACGACCTTCGAGTGTAACTTCCATCGTTTAATCTCAAATTCACTGCAAAAATGGGCAATTGATTTCGCGTTTTAGACGCCGACGGGCGTTCCATTCGCATCGAGTAGGGCGCGTTTCGGACCGTGAATCGGATCTTCAACGATAATGGTCTGATCGCGGCTTGCCCCAAGCGAGACAATCGCAATCGGAACTTCCATCAACTCAGCGAGGAATTTCAGATAGTCGAGGGCTTGCTTGGGTAAGTCTTCTAGGGTGCGACAATCGGCTGTCGATTGTTTCCAACCCGGTAGCGTTTTATAAATCGGCTGACACCGGGCAAATTTCCGCGATCCGCTAGGGAAGTCATCGCACCGCGTCCCGTCGATTTCGTAGGCGACGCAGACTTGAATTTCATCGAGTTCGTCGAGAACGTCGAGTTTGGTGATCGCGAGGCAGTCTAGACCATTGATCCGCACGGCATAGCGCCCGATGACGGCATCAAACCAGCCGCAACGCCGCCGCCGTCCGGTGGTGGTGCCAAATTCCGCACCGCGATCGCACAATAATTGTCCCACTTCCCCGTGCAATTCGGTGGGGAATGGGCCTTCGCCGACGCGGGTGGTGTAGGCTTTGGCGACGCCAATCACGCGATCGACTGCGGTAGGACCAATCCCCGTTCCCACGCAAGCGCCCCCGGCTACGGGGTTGGAGGAGGTGACGTAGGGGTAAGTGCCATGATCGAGATCTAAAAGCGTCCCTTGGGCCCCTTCAAACAAAATATTGCGTTTTTCTCGAATGGCATCATAAATCCGCAAGGAACTATCTACCACATGCGGGCGCAGGCGTTCGGCGTATGCTAAATACTGGTCGATGACTTCTTCTGGATCTAATGGTGGCAGATCGTAAAGTTTTTCTAAAATGACGTTCTTATAATTAACAGTCCACCGCAGTTGTTTTCTCAGCGCTTCGGGTTCCATCAAATCAATGACGCGAATTCCCGTACGTTCTGATTTATCAGCGTAGGTTGGTCCAATCCCGCGCTTGGTGGTGCCGATCTTATGATTGCCTCGCCGTTCTTCGGAGGCTTGATCGATTAGGCGGTGATAGGGCATCGTCACGTGGGCGGTTTCCGAAATCATCAGATTGTTCGTAGAAATGCCCAGTTTCTCAAGCTGATCGATTTCTTCAATCAGGACTTGCGGATCGATGACGGTGCCGCAGCCAATAATGCACTCGGTATCGGGATATAAAATTCCAGAGGGAATCAGGTGCAGTTTAAAGGTTTTATCCTTTACGACAACAGTGTGGCCTGCATTGACCCCCCCTTGGTAACGTACAACCACATCTGCCGATTTACTCAGCAAATCTGTTATCTTGCCTTTTCCTTCGTCGCCCCACTGGGCCCCAATTACAATAACGTTAGCCAAGGGTCTCTCGCTCAAGCTTTCACACAAACTACCATTATTACCAGGTTGCGTGCATCTCGTCAACTCGTGCTATGGCAGTGAAAAATTTGGCTTAATTGGGCATTAAACCCGACCAAGCACAGAACTTCAAGCTATCGTAGAGAGATATTACTCGTAATGTTCTGTAACAGATTATTGTTTTTTACCTTAAAGAGGCTTTATGGCTTTATATGCGGAACTTCACCGCCATCTGGGGGGGTCAGTCGTTCCCCGTATTCTTTGGCGGTATTTTCATCGTAGCGATGCAGAACTTGCACAGCGTTTTCCAGAATACAACAGTTTTGAGGATTTTTACACGCGACCGCGCAAAACTCTAGATGAATATTTGGAGTTGCATACCTTAGTGGAAAGCGTGCAAACTTCGGAAACGCTGCCCTATTTTATTTATCGGTTAATTCGCGGAGCCTATATTTTTGAGAATTTGGCCTATTTGGAGTTGCGTTATACGCCTTATTTGCGAACCCCCGAACACCTGAGTCAGTCGCAGCGGATTGACTTGATGCGCGAAATCGTGGAGATTGTCGGGAAAGCCAGTCAACTCCAGGACTGTCCAACCGTGGCTAGCCAGATCCTGTGTATGCACTCGCGCTTGCCCTATGAGGTGAATCGGGCGATTATCGATCTCGCCGTCGAAAAGCGCGAGTATGTCTGTGCGATTGATATTGCGGGGGGCGATGCTCATTATCGCGATCGCCTTGACGACATTATCCAGCTTTACGAGTACGCGCGATCGCTCGGACTCAACACCACCGGACACCTGTACGAAACCCCCGATGGCTGCTATCCCGAACTGTTACCTTATCTCATGCGGATCGGTCATGGGATTCAAATTCCGCTATTGCACCCGGAACTGTTGCCCGAAGTTGCCCGACGCGGACAATGTTTAGAGGTATGTCCCACCACTTATCTCAAAACCGGCACCCTAACCGATTTGCATCAACTCAAAGTCGTCTTCGATCGCTGCTTTGACGCGGGTGTAGATGTCGCCATCTGTACCGATAATGCGGGCTTGCATAACGTGCGTTTGCCCTTTGAGTATGAGAACCTGCTGACCCTTGACGTGATTGGTTTTGAAGAATTGCAAGCCTGTCAAGATGCATCCTTCCGCCATGCCTTTGCTTGGCCCTATCGCGATCGCCCAGCGTCCTTACTCAACGGACTGTTAAAAACAGAAACCTCACCCGCTTTAGCCGCCAGCAGCTAGGGGTTCAAAACTGAGTGAAGAGATCGCACCAGGTTCTCTTCACTGAGGATAGTTTAAGCGCCCCGTTGCAAAGCGGCTTCTACCTGTCTAAACTCTTGTTCTAAGCGCGTCTTCAGTTTTTGAGGAACCGGGCGATTGGGGTAAGAGCTATAGTGACCGGCTAAACCATTCAATGCCGTTCGCATTGTGGTAAAAGAACTTAAATTAGACACTGCCGGATCGCGACGGTAGCGAGAGGCAAAATCGTTAATCCGCTGGCGAGCATCGGATTGAGCTGCCGCTTTATCTGGCGTATTATCAGGAAGTTCGATCGCAGTTCTCAAACTTTCAATCAAACTCAAGGTATCTTGGCGATAATCGCCCGTTAGCGTACCGGTCTGACCGGAACAGCCGACTAAACTAATAACCGCAACTAAAATAAGAGGCAGGAGGCGCGATAGCAAACGTTTGATAAACATGGTCGAGAAACAACCTTAAATTCAGTATCGAAATTAGGACGATCCTAACCTGGATTGGTAGCCAGAAGATCGACTCACGCCAAGACCCTTATACGCCCTAGCTTTCAAACGCTCTCCAACAGAGTTCTCCTCAAAGACTTGTCTGCACTCAAGAGTTGGGGTTGAATTTTCATGGCACAATCTCTGAGGTTGTTAACCTTATCTTTACCCTGAAGCGCTATCGTTCAGAAGGTCTATCAAAATTCCCAGTTTGGCTCAATAGCAGAATCCCTAAATAACAATGCGTTTACGTCTGAACTCCCTCAACCCCACTCGTCTTGCGGCCACATCTTTATCAGCAGTCGCCTTAGCCTTCAGCGTTACTGCTTGCGGTCCCCGTAGCGCCGAACCCCCCACACCGGGAACTGCTACCACTCAAGGTGGGGGTAGCGGGCAAACGGTGACTTTGAGTGGTGCCGGTGCGTCGTTCCCTGCTCCTTTATATCAACGCTGGTTTGCGGCTTACAACCAAGATGTCGATCGCAATGTGCAAGTTAGCTATCAATCTGTGGGTAGCGGTGCTGGTTTAGAACAATATATTAATGGCACCGTAGACTTTGGCGCGAGCGATGCACCCATTCAAGGCGATCGCTTAAAATCTTTCCAAGACAAATACAGCGCAGAACCCATCCAAATTCCAATGGCTGCTGGGGCAGTCGTTCTGGCTTACAACCTCCCCGGTTTTGATAACCTCAAACTCTCTCGCGAAGCCTATTGTGGCATTGTAGAAGGCCGCGTCACCCGCTGGAATGACCCCTTAATTGCCCAACAAAATCCCGGACAAAACCTTCCCGACCAACCCATCACCTTTGCTCACCGTTCTGATGGTAGCGGAACCACCTTTATTTTCGTCAACCATATTGATGCTGCTTGTCCCAACTGGCCGGCTGGCGTTGGCACTTCCGTGAACTGGCCGACTGGTGTTGGCGGTCAAGGAAACGAAGGGGTTGCGGCTCAAATTCAGCAAAACGAAGGCACCATCGGCTACATCGAGTACGCCTACGCTAAACTGAACAATATTCAAATGGCAGAACTGGAAAACCGTTCCGGGAACTACATCTTCCCCTCAGCGGAATCTGCGGCTGCCGCCTTTGAAGGCGTTGAAATTCCCGAAGACTTTGGTTTAACCGTACCTGACCCAGAAAATGCCCAAGCGTTCCCCATTGCAGGCTTGACTTGGATTATGATTTATCCCCAATATCAAGATGCAGCGAAGTGGAACACCTTACAAAACGTTCTGACTTGGGCGTTGACTGACGGTCGCCCCATTGCTGAAGAACTCGGTTATATCCCCATGCCTGACAGCATTGTTCAGCGCGTTCAACAAGTAATGAGCGAAGTTCAAACTCAGTAATCAACTTCAGTGAAGTGGAAGGCAACTGTCTTCCACTCCTGACCAGCCTATTGACTTTTCAAGGACAATCATGAGTTCACTGACTGGAGACTCCCTCGCAGATAAGCCGAGTTCCCTAGAAAAACGATGGAATGTCACCACCATTGTTGACCAAATTTTTTACTTCCTCACCCTAATCTTGGCGATTGGGGTGGGTTTTGTCTTGACCTGGGTCGCTTATGAAATTGTAGGTTTGGCGTTTCCAGCCATTCAAGGCTATGGGTTGAGCTTTCTGACCTCAACGACCTGGGACCCGGTTCGCGACATCTATGGCGTTTTGCCACAGGTTTACGGGACTCTAATCACCTCATTGATTGCCTTGTTAATTGCCGTTCCCTTTGGGGTCGGCATTGCCATTTTTTTAAGCGAAGACTTTGTACCCGTCTCGATTCGCACCCCCATTGCTTTTGCGATTGAACTGCTGGCGGCGGTGCCTAGTGTCGTTTATGGTTTGTGGGGAATTTTCGTTTTCATTCCCTTTTTAAGACCCTTGTATTTATTCCTGCATAACAACTTTGGCTGGATTCCCCTGTTTTCCACTCCACCGAGAGGCAATAGCCTTCTCACCTTGGGGATTGTCCTGTCAATCATGATTGTGCCCACAATTATTGCCATTTCTCGCAGTACCTTGATTTCTTTGCCTCGCGACTTGCGTCAAGGGGCGCTGGCGTTAGGGGCAACGCGTTGGGAAGCTATTTTGCGCGTGTTGGTTCCGGCTGGCTTTTCGGGAATTGTCGGTTCGATTATGCTGGCGTTGGGTCGGGCTTTGGGCGAGACAATGGCTGCGGCGATGTTAGTCGGCAATGCCAACCGGATTACCCCCTCTTTATTGGCACCTGGGGCGACCATTGCATCATTGATTGCTTCCCAGTTCGGCGAAGCGGGGCGCGCCCAAGTTGCAGCCCTGATGTATTCCGGGGTGGTGCTAATGGCGATGACGCTTTTAGTCAATATTTCTGCCGAAGTTATCATTAGACGCTTCCAAAACATTGAGTAATTGACCTAATCTGTTATGACTACTCAAAGCCCAGAAATGAGCGATCTGTTTGCTCGCAAATCCAATTCACCCCGCAATATCTTTAACGTGGGGATGACTGTTTTAGTCTCTGTCTTTACAGTCTTGATGCTGCTGCCTTTGGGGGCCATTATTTTTGATGTGGCCCGTAAAGGGATTCAATATGTTGGGATTGATTCCTTTACACGCTTGCCTCCCCCACCCGGTTTGACAGAAGGGGGATTTGGTAACGCAGTTGTGGGAACCTTAATTGTTTTAGGTATTGCTGCCGCTATTAGCGCCCCGTTTGGTATTTTAGCGGCGGTTTATTTAACAGAGTTTGGACGCGGCAGCCGCATTGCCTATTGGGTGAAGTTCGCCGCCAACGTTCTCAGCGGCGTTCCGGCGATTCTGTGCGGTTTGTTCGCCTATGCGGTGGTGGTACTGACAACGGGTGGTTTCTCAGCCTTTGCAGGTGGGGTAGCGCTGGCGGTGCTGATGTTGCCGATTGTGTTGCGAACCACAGAGGAAGGGTTGTTGTTGGTTCCCAGAGAAGTGCGACAAGCGGCTATTGGCTTGGGGGCAACGAATTTTCAAACCATTACGCGAATTGTACTGCCAGCGGCTTTACCGGCGATCGCCACTGCGGTTACGCTTTCATTAGCCCGTGCGGGTGGAGAAGCTGCACCGTTACTGTTTACCGCCCTGAACAATAACTTTTGGTCTACTGACCCCTCCCAACCCATCGCGACCTTATCGGTACTGATTTATTTCTTTGCGATTATTCCCTACAAGGCACAACAGGATTTAGCTTGGGCCGCAGCATTGGTCTTGCTGGGGATTATTTTGTTGGTGAGTATTACTTCGCGACTCCTGACGCGGCGCAAAGTTTACTGATGCTTTTTGTTTTAAGTTTTAACGTCCGAGTCTAGCACCGTCCTTCATTTATTCTCTTGTCATGAACACCAATACCTCAGACCAGACTTTTGCTGACCAAGTTGTTGCCCCAGAGACAGCAGTTTTGCGAACAGAGAGCGTTTCAATCTACTATGGCGCATTCATGGCGGTGCGAAAAGTTGCCATGAATATTCCTCGCCATAAAGTCACGGCCTTTATCGGCCCTTCCGGTTGCGGTAAAAGTACGTTGCTGCGATGCTTCAACCGCTTGAATGACTTGATTCCGGGGGCGCGAGTTGAAGGGCGCATTACGTATAATGGCATTGACTTGTATGGCTCAAAAGTCGATCCAGTAGAAGTCCGCCGTCGCATTGGTATGGTATTCCAAAAACCGAACCCGTTTCCGAAGTCGATTTATGACAATATTGCCTTTGGGGCGCGGGTGAATGGGATTAAGTGCGATATGGATGAGTTAGTTGAGCGATCGCTCCGTCAAGCTGCTCTGTGGGATGAAGTTAAAGATAAACTTAAAGAAAGCGGTTTAGCTTTATCCGGCGGTCAGCAACAGCGTCTGTGTATTGCCCGGACTGTGGCTATTCAACCCGAAGTTATTTTGATGGACGAACCCTGTTCGGCACTAGACCCCATTTCAACTTTACGGATTGAAGATTTAATCCAAGAACTCAAAGAACAATACACGATTGTGATTGTCACCCACAACATGCAACAAGCCTCGCGGGTTGCAGATATGACGGCGTTCTTTAACGCGGAAGCCACAGATAAAGGCAACCGCTTCGGCTACTTGGTGGAATACGACAAGACGGAAAAGATTTTCCAAAATCCCCAAGAAGAGTCAACCCAGCAGTATGTTAGCGGTCGTTTCGGTTAAGCGGCTACCTCAAAGTCCAATTTTTCTAAGTTTGGCTGGGTACGGCTAAGGATTCAGCGATTCAACGGTCTGAAAATACGGAGTTGAGCTAAGATTCTCGCACCTTGGCTCAATTTTGACTTTTAAAGCGATCGCCCTCAAGATTTTAGCCGGTGCAGACTTGCCTCTAAAACTTGAATAACCCGGTCTCGACCGGAGTCTTGATACAATAACCTATTGCTCGATGGTAGTTGCTAGACTGAAAGGTCTATTGGGGAGAATGACTATGGGAATGACACTGACTGAAAAGATTATCGCGCGTGCTAGCGGGCGGTCTGCGGTTACGCCTGGAGAGAATGTTTGGGTGAACGTGGATGTATTAATGACCCATGATGTTTGCGGGCCGGGAACTATTGGCGTTTTTAAGCGGGAATTTGGCGCAGAGGCAAAGGTTTGGGATAACGAAAAGATTGTTTTAATTCCCGACCACTATATTTTTACCGCCGATGAACGAGCAAATCGCAACGTAGATATTCTGCGCGAGTTTGCCCAAGAACAACATATTAAATACTTCTACGATATTACCGATCGCGCCGACTTCAAGGCCAACCCCGATTATAAAGGCGTTTGCCATATTGCCTTAGCCCAAGAAGGTCACACCCGTCCGGGAGAAGTCCTGTTTGGGACAGATTCCCATACTTGCAATGCAGGGGCGTTTGGTCAATTTGCGACAGGGATTGGCAATACGGATGCTGCGTTTATTATGGGGACGGGTAAGCTGTTAATTAAAGTCCCGGCGACGATGCGGTTTGTCTTAGATGGCGAAATGCCGGATTATTTATTGGCAAAAGACCTGATTTTGCAGATTATTGGCGATATTACCGTTGCGGGTGCCAATTATCGGACAATGGAGTTTGCTGGGGAAGCTGTCCGGCGAATGACGATGGAAGAACGGATGACTCTGTGTAATATGGCGATTGAAGCCGGGGGGAAAAACGGCGTCGTTGCACCCGATGAAACGACCTTTGAGTATGTCCGCGCCCGGACTGATAAACCGTTTGAGGCGATGTATACGGATGCGGATGCGACATTTTATAGCGATCGCCGTTATGATGTCTCTCAACTCGAACCCGTCGTTGCTAAACCCCATTCCCCGGATAATCGCGCTTTAGCACGAGAATGCAGCGATGTCAAGATTGACCGCGTTTATATTGGTTCTTGCACGGGGGGCAAAATCACCGACTTTATCAACGCCGCTCGCATCCTCAAAGGCAAGCAGGTAAAAGTTCCAACCTATATTGTGCCCGCCACCCAAAAAGTCTACGAAGATCTGTTTACTCACAAATACGAGGGTGAAACCCTATCAGAAATTCTCTTGGCGGCGGGTTGTATTGAGCCTGCGGCCCCCTCTTGTGCGGCTTGTTTAGGCGGGCCAAAGGATACCTTTGGACGGATGAACGAGGCGGAAGTCTGCGTTTCCACCACCAACCGGAACTTCCCCGGACGGATGGGCAACAAGCAAGCCCAAATTTATCTAGCCTCGCCTTATACGGCGGCGGCTTCTGCTTTAACGGGCTACGTCACCGATCCCCGTGAATTTCTGTAAGCTCAGCGAGTCTTAAAAGAGGGTCTAAACGGACCCTCTACGTTCATCTTTCTCAACGCTAGCGTTCTGGAGAATCGGTCAAAACTACGGATTTCATTTCCAAAAGGGTAATGCACGATTGAAATAGGCGATCGCCCTCATTGCAGAGGCGCTTGCGCTCGCGTCCCCTCACAGCCGTTACCTATGCCAGAACGCAGTGCTTCATCCAATCTCGATTCCCGCAGGGATCGCTTCGCGAATCGAGATTACTTTGAACTTTCTCCCCATCTGTGTTGCGCGATCGCGCCGGATGGTAGCCTACAGGATTTCAATCTTGCTTGCAGCCAGACTCTAGAATGCAACCGAGCAGAACTGCAAGCCATCCCTTGGTGGAATTGGATGCACGCCGAGGATCGTCAAAGCGCTCAACAAGCCATTGCTCGCTGTTGCAGGGGCGAACGAGTCGAGATCGTCACTCGCATTCAACCCTCATCTACGGCAACGATTCGGTGGATATCTTGGCAACTGATCGCCACCCATACCGAACCAATCCTCGCCTGGGGTCAAGATATCACAGTCCAAAAACAAACTGAAGACGAACTCAATCGCCTGTTTAATCTACCCGTCGATTTAATCTGCATTGCGGGATTAGATGGTTATTTCAAGCGCATCAACTCCTCATGGCTGCCCACATTAGGCTACACAGAGAGCGATCTGCTTGCTCAACCGTTCCTCAATTTTGTGCATCCAGAGGATCGCGAATCAACGCTAGAGGCGGTGGCGCAGCTAGCCAACCACTTATAGGTTCCATCCTTGCAGAGATAGCGATTTTCAAAGTCAATCACTTTTTGACCCTTGGCTAGCTGCG